>JAITAE010000163.1 GCA_031284295.1 Spirochaetaceae bacterium | reverse complement strand
AAAGAAATTATGTCCGGTTATAAAGAAATTATGTCCGGTTATAAAGAAATTATGTCCGGTTATAAAGAAATTATGTCCGGTTATAAAGAAATTATGTCCGGTTATAAAGAAATTATGTCCGGTTATAAGAACGTTGCGGCGGGTTGTGCGGCGGAATAACCGGCTGCGCCGGTTATTTCCGGAGTTTGCGCCGCCGCGCTATGCGCTGCTTACCGCAAACTCCAGCCGGTGTTGGGCTCAACGCGAAGCGTTGAGCTTGGGAGTTTGCGGAGCAAACTCCAGCAGGTGTTGATTGGGCCACGAATTGGGGGGTAGCGTAATAACCGCTTGCGCGGTTATTTTAGGAGTTTGCGCCGCGGCGCTACGCGCCGCTTACCGCAAACTCCACGCAATAGATAAGCGGGTATGGAGCGAGGGGGGCGCGTCGGTGAAGGCCCATATATGCCGCGAGCGGCATGGAAATAGCGCCCCCCTTCATATTAAGAATCATTGTGAACCTAGTTAATCGCAAGGACAACAACTGACATACCCGCGTATTTAAAAGGCCTCTGGCGGTATGCTACCGCGGAGCGGACTTTAAACCCACTGGTGGGCGGTATGCTACCGCGTAGCGGACTTTAAAGCGGCTGGCCGCCCGCTGGCGGGCGGCCCGCTGGCGGGCGGCTTATTTATTAAGAAAATAGCGTATAGTATTAACTGATGGACAAACGTGTGATCAGAGCGGATATACTACTGGGACTTACCGCGTGTATATGGGGTTTTGCCTTTACCGCGCAGCGGGCCGGCATGGCTTATATAGGGCCTTTTACATTTAACAGCGTCAGATTCCTGCTTGGCGGCGTCTTACTTGTTCCGTTTATTCTTTTGAACAATAAAAAAACAAGTAAAACCGGCCATAAGGACGAAAAAAGCGGGCGGTTTTTGATTTTTTCGATGGCCGCGGCGGGGATTTGTCTTTTTGCCGCCGCGAGTTTGCAGCAAGCCGGCCTTGTTTGGACTACCGCCGGTAACAGCGGATTTTTAACCGGTATTTATGTCGTTATTGTGCCGGTTTTCGGAATATTTATGGGCAGGAAGACTGGGCCGCAAACATGGGCAGGCGCGCTGCTGGCGCTTGCCGGTCTTTTTTTTGTGATTGGCGGCGTGAATCTTGAAACCGTCAACCGGGGCGACATCCTGACCATAGCAAGCGGTGTCTTTTGGGCGTTGCATGTGATACTTATCGACACCTTCGTGCAAAAAACGGACGCCGTAAAACTTGCCTGCGGACAATTCATCGTGTGCGGGCTACTGTCGCTTGCCTTTGCGCTGGCAAATTTTTCCGCCGGTCTGGACCCTAAATTCGGCGCGGAACTGGGCGCGTTGAATTTTCACATTTCAATGTTGTTTGACGCGGCGATTCCGCTTCTTTACGGCGGCGTCCTGTCGGTCGGAGTTGCGTACACGTTACAGGTCATAGCCCAGCGCGACGCCCCGCCCGCGCACGCCGCTGTAATTCTCTGCATGGAAAGCGTGTTTGCCGCAATTGGCGGGATACTCCTATTGTCGGAAAAACCGGGCTCCGGCATACTGCTGGGCTTTTTGCTGATGCTTGCCGGTATGCTTGCAACCCAATGGGACGTGATAATGAAACGGACTCTTCAAAAGCAGAAAGCATGATGACAACTTCGTATATCGAATCGGCTGAGCGGTACGGCTATGATTTTATTTCCGGAGATTTTTTACCGGAAGGCCAGGATGAATATTATTTGCGGAATAGGCAGCTTGACGCGCTGTACGCATTAAAAGGCGGGCGGAGGCAGGAACATTACCGTCACCTGGAAACCGGTGAAGTTGAGGCTCTGATAAAAAACCGAAATATATCCGCGCATTGGGACGATGTTTTTGTGAGCGGCAGTTTTGATCCCAGTCATATCAGGGATAACTTTTTTGCAGGCCGCGTGCGCATAGGTTCCTGCGGAGGCAACGTTTTACGCTATCACGATTATGTTGTGCCCTGCGGCATAACTCGCAGCAGAATCATCTCGTGCGATATAGGCGATAACTGCGCGATACATGACTGCGCGTATATCTCCCATTACATAATCGGAGACGGAGTTATACTTTCATCCATAAACGAAATGGATACGACAAACCATTCCAAATTCGGCGAAGGCATAGTAAAGGAAGGCGAGGACGAATCCGTGCGCGTCTGGATAGAACCTGTCAACGAATGCGGCGGCCGCGGGATACTCCCGTTCAACGGCATGATATGCGCCGACGCTTACCTTTGGGCCGTAAACCGCAACGACACGGAATTGATGAGCGCGCTCAGGCGCGTCACACAGAATTCAGTTGACTCAAAGCGCGGCTATTACGGGGAAATCGGGCACAGTGTGGTAATAAAACACAGCAAAACGCTGAAAGATGTGCGCGTAGGCGACTGCGCTTACATAAAGGGCGCGAACAAATTAAAAAACATCACGATAAAATCTGACGAAAACGAACCGACGCAGATAGGCGAAGGCGTGGAACTAGTGAACGGAATCATAGGCTACGGCTGTCATGTTTTTTACGGCAGCAAGGCGGTACGTTTTGTGCTGGGCAATAACTGCGGGCTAAAGTACGGCGCGCGCCTGATACATTCTATACTCGGTGATAATTCAACCATATCATGCTGCGAGGTGCTGAACAACCTTGTATTTCCGGCGCACGAACAGCATCACAACAATTCCTTCCTGATAGCGTCCCTTGTGATGGGGCAGTCAAACATGGCGGCTGGTTCCACAATAGGCTCGAATCACAACAGCAGGGGAAACGACGGCGAAATTATTGCGGGCCGGGGTTTTTGGCCCGGCCTGTCCAGCTCGCTGAAACATAATTCGCGCTTTGCCGCTTTTACAATGATTACAAAGGGAGATTATCCGTTTGAACTAAACATCCCGCTGCCCTTCTGTATGCTTACCAACAACAGTGAAAACACGCGGCGCGTGTTGATGCCCGCCTACTGGTGGATGTATAACCTGTACGCGCTTGAACGCAACACATGGAAGATTCGAATGCGCGACAAAAGGGTTTTTGTTGAGCAGCACTTTGAAACCGACTACCTCGCGCCCGATACGGCGGAGGAAATCATCCACGCGCTTGCGTGGCTGGAAGAGCGGAGCGGCGGTATAGACTACGACGACAAACTTCTTGTGCCGGACAGGGTACTTGAACGTTCCGGCCTGCCCGTCATCGTGGTAAAGACGCGCCGGGGCATGAAAGCCTACCGCGATATGCTTGTGTACTACGCTGTAAAAACGCTTATCAATTATTTTTTTGAAAGGAATGATTTTGATTTTGATGGTTTTAACACCGCGCACGGCGAAAGCATATCTTTGAAGTGGGAAAACTTTGGAGGACAGCTTGTCCCGCACGGCAAGGCGGAGGCGCTTCGTGAAGCCATAAGAAACGGCGCCCTGTCCTCGTGGGAGGCGGTACACGCGGAGTACAAACGCCTGCTGTCCGAATACCCGCTGGACAAAGCCCTGAACGCGCTAGCGGTCCTGCGCCTGCTGCACGGCAGCGCTGCCGTCACGCGGCAGGACTGGGCGGCCTTTCTTGACGAGGCGGCGCGTATCCGCCGTTACATTGAGGAACAGGTCTATGTCACAAAGAAAAAGGACTATACGGATACGTTCCGTGGCATAACGTACAACAGCGCCGCCGAACAGGACGCCGTTTTGGGCAAAATCGAAGACAACCCGCTGCTGTCCCATGTCCGGGCGGAAGGCAAGCTGTTTGCGGAACGGCTTGCGGCGGCGGAAGGGTCAGGGCTTTTTTGACCGGGCTATTTGGGAAATTTATTTGCGGCGGTTTTGTCATTGATCGAATCAGAAGAGCCTGAGTGGGCAGGAAACGGACCGGGTATCATAATCCTTGCTTTATCAGAAACTTGAGGACTTGATCGTACCGCTAATCCGGGGAGATTCCCGATCGACGCTCAGGCATATATTAGAGTTGTTTGGAAACTTCAGTTTCCGAACAACTTCCATTAAAAAACGCAGTTTTGTCGAACCTGCGGTTCGCAGGCTTTTAGCCTGAAAACTGCAAGACTGTGAGATAACCAACCGGGTTATCGAACAAGTCTACTCTGCAATCAAACAAAAAATGCCTCGGTGAAGGGATAAACCCCCACTGTCAACAAGTTAACAAAATGAGATACCCCCGCCCTACCCCGGCTATCGAGTCATGGTGGAACTTCAGGACAGGTACTCCGACAGTCGTCTGAACGTCTGGTTTACAATGTCCTTGTCATCGATATCCACACTTTCGCCCAGATCGTCTACCAGGCTTTCTACGGCGGAAAGGCTCTCGTTCAACGCGCTGTGAAAGCCGCGTGAACAGGTCATGTGGTAAATTCCCGCGCCGTTGGTTGTAAGACCGATAAACCCCAGGTCTTTTTTGCCGACCTTCCAGAGCGCCGGCGCGAGTATAAGCGGCAAGACCTCCAGCAGGGCGGCGAGGTCACGCTCAGATGAAAATTCTTTCTTTCGCAGCCAGCCTCTTTTCTCCGCGCCGTCCATTTCCAGCGAGCCTGACAAATGCAGTATAAGTTTAAGTTTTTCGCCGTCAAGCAGCTTGTACTCGCCGCAAAGTGTAACGCAGCCCTTGAGTCCTTTGAACAGCGCTTCCCCGGCAGGCCCCGCCGCAAGCAGCTTCGCTTCGTCCTTTACCCGTGAAAGCCGTTCCCAGGGCAGGATGACGCGCTTCTTTCCCTTTACGTTTCCAATTTCAAAGACTTCGCCTGAAATCTTTATGTTGTTTGCAAAGTCGCGTACCGCTTCTCTTGCCTTCCGGCCATCCACAGTTTTGCCGCCTGTAGCTTTTATCGAGCCGAGTCCCAGCCGTTTTAAGAGGTCGCCGCCCAGCCGCCCCAGAATTTCCCGCGACAGCGGCGAAACGGAACTTGCGTACATACGCGCCGTGCGGATAATCTCTCCGGCTACGATATAATGCGGGTCCATCTTGAACATTACCGAACCCGGGTGAATTAGGATACGGTCGGCCGTAAGGCTGCGGTAGACATCCCTCCCCTGCCTTACACAGACAAACTGGATAAGGCCGCGGGCAACGGCGCAAAGGTAATCCTCAACAGGCCCGCCGGACAGCAGCGGAACGCCCATGCCGGACACGATGAGCTCAAGCTGGGCGGCGATATTAACGATTTCCGACATGGTTCTTTCGTCAAGGTAACTTTTTTCACAAAACCACGTCTTGTCCGTTGCCTCGTTGTATTCGCGGAACAGTTTCAGGTAAGAAACAAAGTCGCCTGAGTTGTCGCGGAAGTGGTGGTGCGCCCGCCGCGCGTCGATTTCCTCGCCGGGCGGAAGTATGTAGGGGCTCTGCGTGGACAGGAAGGCCGCCGCGATGATCGTATCCTTCGTAACATCGGGATAATTCAGTATCGCTTCGACAATGATACGCGATTGACGGGGCGAAAGCGGGAATTCCGTCATCATCCTGCCGATTTTTGACAGTGAATTATCGCTTTCAAGGGCGTCGAGCAGGTTCAGGGTTTCGACGGCAGAGCGCATCCCCTCGCGTCCCGGGGTAGAGATAAAATCAAACTCCTCAAACGATGTGATGCCAAGCTCCGCCATCCGCAGCACGACTTCCGAAAGATCTGTCCGGTAGATTTCCTCCGTAGTGAAGAGCGGGCGGCTTTCAAAGTCACGCCTTGAATAGAGTCTGTAACAACTGCCCTCGCGGGTGCGACCCGCCCTGCCTTTCCGCTGGTTGCAGGAGGCTTTGGAGATAGGCCCTTCGACAAGGCTTGACGTAAAGGTTTTCGGGTTGTAGAAGTTTGTTTTTGAAAGCCCCGAATCGATTACGGCGGTGATACCGTCTATTGTAACCGATGTTTCGGCGATATTCGTCGCGACAACGACCTTTGTCCTGCCCCAGGGGGCCTTGTCGAACACGCGCTCCTGCTCCTCCTTGCCCAGCCTGCCGTACAACGGGACAAGGTGCAGCTTTCGCCCCGCCGGCCCGGAGGCAAGAAGCGCGATACAGTCCTTTATCATCTTTTCGCCGGGCAGGAATATCAGAATGTCACCCTGCCGCTTTTCACTGATTATGCGTTCCACTATGTTTGTTATCTTTTTAAGCAGCAGTTCCGGGGCGGTCGGCCCGGCCTGACCGGAAACCGCGTCGGGCGGATCGTAAATCAGCGTTACAGGGTACGTTACCGCGTCAATCTTCACGACAGGACAATCGCCAAAATACGCCGAAAACACGCTTGTGTTTATCGTGGCGGAAGAAACTATCACTTTGAAGTCCTTCCGCGTTTCAAGTATCCGTTTAAGCAGCCCCAGAATAAAATCTATCGTTAGACTCCGCTCGTGCGCCTCGTCCACGATGATACAGCCATACTTTGAAAGCCAGGGGTCAAGTTTCATTTCCTGAAGCAAAATCCCGTCGGTCATGATCTTTATCTTGGTCTTCGGCACGGTCATATCGGCAAAACGCATCTTATAGCCGATAAGTCCCGGTATCGTCTCGTTCAATTCCTTCGCGATATACTCGCTGACGGACAGAGCCGCGATACGGCGCGGCTGCGTGACGCCGATCATGCCATCTGAGGCAAAGCCTGAGTCGTGCAGAATCACCGGAAGCTGCGTCGTCTTACCGGACCCCGCCGGGCTTTCCACCACCACGACCTGATTTTCGGACAGGGCCGCGAGTATGAGTTCCTTATGTTGGTATACAGGTAAATC
>JAITAE010000223.1 GCA_031284295.1 Spirochaetaceae bacterium | reverse complement strand
AAAGACATCACAGCGATTGCCGACAGGAAAATGCGTGTAAAGGCCGAGCGCGTGAATATACTATGCGCGAAAGACTGTATTTTAAACCGCGCCTCGTTCACCCGGGGCCAGGACTTTGTCTGCGCGTTTCGGCGGGCATTGGGGAAATTTGATTAGCAGCCTGTTGCTGATACTGTCTGTTTCATTATGTATATGCAAAACCCTGGACGGGATAATAGACTTGTTCGATAACCCGGTTGGTTATCTCACAGTCTTGCAGTTTAAAAGGCTAAGAGCCTGCGAACCGAAGGTTCGACAAAACTGCGTTTTTTAATGGAAGTTGGCGCGGAAACTGAAGTTTCCAAACAGCTCTAGTTTTAATCTGTTTTGCCTGACGTTGGATCAACGTGCTTTGCACGTTGATCTCCCATCCTGCTTAACCCATTAAGGAAGGAGTGTCAACTTCGTTGACATTCGAATTAAAGTAGCACCGATTGCGTCAGCATGTTGACGAATGCGCACTCGCATAAATCAGTGCTTCCTTAGGGCAAACCTTATCCAATTCCTGTCTTATAGTATCAACGGTGCCAATATAGGTGGCAAAGACAATAACCTTTTCCCCGGTGTTTTGCGGCCAAATTTGTTGTAACGCGGAAATGAGTTTTAAGGTTTTGGATTCAACATCTATGGGGAAATCGGTTAACAGCGATTTTATGCGCTTCCTTTCTTCCGGCAAAACGACCGTCGTTATTAACAGCGCGGCATTTTCTCCGGCTTCGGCCTGATATTCCGAATCCGCATCGCCTGAATGTTCAGCAAAGTAATAGGCATCTCCGCTCTTTTTGATACCATTCAGCAGTTATATTCAATGGAGCGCCCGCATAACCGCCCAATTCATCTCTGTTGTCATCAAACCCCGATTCGCCTTTTAGCCAAGCTGGGAGTATCAGCAGATACATCTGTACCGGTTTGCGTTTGATGTTGAATTCTTTCTTGCCTAGTTTGACTAAACTTCTTACCGCATTTTCAAGCAATTCGTTAATGCGTCTTCCGGCAAACGTCCCGCAATCAGCATGGAACGGAAAACGCTTGAACGCCGCCGCGCCCACCAATTCCCGGACATATTTGAGATGCGGCGCAATAATAGTGATGTCAATAAGTTTTTCCGGGTTGTCCTTGGTAATCTCCGAAATGTACCCCCCTCCCCTATCAACCGCGCCTTTTTTATCGTCTGTCTGTAGTTCTATGGCTGTTCCCGGCATATTTGAGCCAAGAAACTCGTCTCTTAACCTCAATCCAAGCATTAATCGTCCACCTTTTCGGTATTTTTAGGCGGTATTATAGCATATTTTCTTAGGTTACGGTGGTCTATTCAAAATTTCTGCCACCACGGACAGAGGCAGTCTTTTTTATCCTTTCTTGTTTGCCACAAATTCTATATTTGACGCAAAGTACCTTAACAATGTATTCCTACAAAGCCAATTGTCAAAATTTTCCATAATTCTAAATTTTTTCCGGCCAAATGGAATACGGCGAAACGGCAGTAAATCTCTGTACCAATAATCTAATATATTATAGTTTGTTTTTTCGAGCAAGCGTTTTATTTTACCATTATATAATTTATCATGATAGTGGGTTTTTAATTGTTCTAGCTTTTGTCTTGGCGAGTATTTACACGGTAACCAAAAACAAAAAAACAATCCGCCTGTTTTCAATATTCTATTTATTTCAATTAGTGATTGCCTGTCATTTGATACATGCTCTAAGACACCAAAACTTAACACTACATCAAATGTTTCATCGGCAAACGGCAAAAGATATTCATGTTTTAACGGCGTAACATCTATATTCGCAAAGTCAGCTATTGGCGTATCTTGTCCGAACGCCGAATCATCGTGTTCCCTTTCTATATCACAGCTTATCACATTAACATTTCTCTTTTTTAACAGATAGGACACTTGGCATTTTCCGCATCCCCAATCCAATACAGAAAATCTATTTTTATTAAACCATTTGCAAGAAAAAGCCAATAAATATTCGACAAGATAAATGTGTATATTTTGCACTACAGGATTTATCAGAAAATCATGACTTCGCTGTTGCTTTGCATCAATAATTTTTTTTAATTCTTCATCATAAGGAAAATATTTTGAAAAATAATCCCTTCGTAATTTCTTTGCATCAAAATTTTCTACCGCCATAATAACCCCCGAAACATTTGTTTTGCGGCGGCACGAATACCACCGCCGCCATTATTTTTGAGACGTTCAGAAAAATGGCGTTCCTTATTTTTATACGCTATTTCTGTGCGTACCCCTGCCCTTAATCTCCGAGCGCCCATACGGGGCAGCTCTCCGGAACCTTTTGAGGGGGAAGCCCCCCCCCCCCCCTGTCTCCAAAGCCTGCGGCTTTTACGCCACCCCCCTCTGCGGGGCGCCGGGGACTCTTAATCGGCCCCGCTTCCTTACCGGAATTGGTCCTCTGACCCGGCATATATCCGCCTGTTGACCCGTCCGTTACGGACAGGTCAAAAACGCTTTCTATGACCCGAGTATTCTTCAGGCCCTTTCCCGCCCCGCCGCCCCGCGTCTTGATCTCTGATTTCTATGTTCCGGCAGCCAACATGGGTATGCTCACTATCAGTTTCGCACCTGTATTCCCCGCCTTTAGATAGAGTTTTACCCTGATACGGTGTAAAACATCGTTCACCGAACTGCCGACGGCCACAAAAACTCTTTGGATAAGCGAAAACATCCATAAAAAAGCCGGTTACTCCCAAGCGAAGGCTCCGGCGTTTTTTCATGGAATATGTGAATATGTTCAAATAATGTACAAAGAGAGCAAGTGAGGACACGCCTGTTTTGCCAAGCGGTTTACAATGATTATTTACAGTATTTAACTCATGGGGGGGGGGGGGGCTGCGATAAATAGTGAGTAATGATGGCGTGCGGCGTGAAAACCAGGTTTGACGGCTCCCGCGCCGCCTGAGATTATGAAAAGGCTTTCCGTTTCTTTACGCTTGTTCATAGCCATACGATAGTGTCCCATAAACGGTATTTTTTGTCAACTGGAGTCACCAGGCGGCCATCAATTTTACATTTAGAAAAATGTGCTATAATGGGGCAGGGGACAGGGAATACTCAAGGCGCAATTGTGCGATTTTGACAGGATTGGCGAGCTGGCTGACCTCAGATTCAGAGGTGGCAGCGGAATAAGCGCTTATAGAGCGTAGGATGACGGAAGTCAAGGCGGCTGTATGCCACAAAAGTCATGGAAATCGTCCCTCTTCATATAAGAATCATTGAAAACCTGGCAAAATTCAGGGACAATCACACCGCTACCAGCGTATTAAAAAACCCTACTGGCGGGGCAGGCCCTTGTGTGAAAGCTGCCGGCAGAGTAGGATACAAACATGGTACGCTTGGGCGGCAGGCTGTTGACGACCCTGCTTTTTTTATGCGGCGCGTCCGCTTTTGCCATTGACTGGCCGTCCGGCGAGGCGGTTATGGTAAGTAATTTTGGCAAAAACGACGGCGGACACCCCACGCTTGGCGATACGTTCCGGAGTGAGGGGCCGTTGCGTTCTATCGAAAAAGGAGAAATAATATACAGCCGGGGCGTAACATCGCCCGCCTCACGTTTTCCGTCGCCATTGGGAAATATGCTTGTGGTGGATCATGGGGATGGCCTGCTCAGTGTATACAGCCGTGCGGCGCAGTTACGGACAAAACCGGAAAATCCGGTAGACTCAGGCGCTATGATTGCGGTGGCGGGAATATCCGGCTGGAGTAAAACCGAAGGATTCTACCTGTCCATATTCGACAGAAAGGAACGCCGCTGGGTAAACCCTTCTCTGATAATATCCGCGATACCTGACGCGCGGCCGCCGGCGATTCGGTCCGTCAGACTAAAGAATGATATGAATCAGATAATAGACTTAGCCTCAAGCCGCACGATACGACAGGGCGCGTACACAATTATAGTTCACACGGAAGTGTCCCGCGCCCAAACGCCGGAATATCCGCTCATGCCGCTCCGTATAATATCTTCCGTAAATGGGGTAGAAGCGGGGTATCTTGCATTTGAAACATTTTCCGCCCGGGACGGCGTTTTGATGATGTTTAGGAACGGCTTGGTTCCCACCTCCCAAATCTACGCCTACGCCCCCGCCGTAGAAGCGGGCGAAGTGTTTTTTAACAGGGGGCAGGTAACGCTGGAAGTCATAGTACAGGGCGGCACGGCGCCGGATGTGTCCAACTCGGCAGCCGGCGGCAACTCCCGCAGCGCCGTTTACCGCTTGTTTGTAGAATAAGCGCCGTCCGGTGGAACCGGCTTTTAGCCGCCGGTAAAAGATTTCCTGTTGCCGGCCAAACCGGCGTCATCTAGAATACGGGTTAAAAGGACATCGTAGACCGGGCGGGACGAGATGAGTTCCGCAGTAACGAAGGAACAGAGTGAAACCAGAACAAGACTTGCAAGGTGATTGTAGTTTGCCGTCATTTCCAGCACAAGCACGATGCCGGTAACCGGTGCTTTGACGACGGCGGAGAACATCGCGGCCATGCCTAGTATCATAAAATTAAGCTGGTAATCCATGCCGACAAAGCCGAATTCCGTCAGTATCCTGCCGAATATATCGCCGGCAAGCGCGCCACAGGTGATGAAGGGCAGGAATATGCCGCCGCTTGCGCCGGAACCGGCGCAAAAGGACGAATACAGCAGGTTGACAAACAGAATCAGCAACAACAAATTTACAGGACGGTTAGTAACGGACAGCGAATCTATAAGC
Organism: Spirochaetaceae bacterium; assembly: GCA_031284295.1. Taxonomy (GTDB): domain Bacteria; phylum Spirochaetota; class Spirochaetia; order Treponematales; family Breznakiellaceae; genus JAIRMY01. The sequence goes on along the minus strand of JAITAE010000223.1, from coordinate 2,772 downwards.
GGGTGCCCGCCTCCCGTTACCTCATATAGATGAAAACTCAGCGGGATCGAAAGAAGTACCGGAATCATGGGGCGGAAAAGAACCGGTATATGAAGAAATTTGAAAAAATCCTGCGATAGATACAACGCGCGTTTGAACAAATCGCCCAACAGTGCGCAGATGATGCCGAGCAGTGTTATCCACATGAAAAAACGAACCGGCATCACAGTGATCGAACGGAAATGATAGGCTGGCTGCAGGCCGAAAAAATGTCCGGCAACGATGTCCCCCGCCATCGAAGCGCCCATGGCGCAGGCGATGGATAGCGGCGTGATCGTAACGCGCATCTCTTCCAGCATAAAAATGACGCCGGCAAGCGGAGCGGAAAACGCGGCGGACAGGCCCGCCGCGGTTGATGAGGCGAGCAGCGTATTTCTTTCCCGCTGAGGACGCTTGAATATTTGTAGAATCGCCAGGGCGGTGTAGGCGGCAAGCATGATGGACGGCCCCTCCCACCCGAATGAAAGACCTACCGAAATCGCGAGAAAACTGGCGATCCATTTGAGCGGTAATTCGGTTTTCCAATCGGCCTTCAAAAAGCCCTGTATTACGCCTTTTATCTGGGAAACGCCGCCGCCCGACACCATGGGACGGGCAACATTAGCAAGCCCCAGCAGGAGGCCCGCAAGCGCCAGGCCTGCCACTAAAAACACGGTATACCTTACCGGCAGGGACGGCAACGCACGGTATATTTCCAGGCGTAATTTGTCGGTACGATTCAGCGCGAGCCTGAACAGGACGATTACAAAACCTGTCGAACATCCTATAACGATACTTTCTATTATTACTGCCAGACGCGAGCCGTACCACTCACGCATCACGCCTTCAATCTGATACTCTTGTTCCTGTTTCATCTTTACAAATTCTTTCTTCTTTTAAGATTTTTTGATTTCTTATAAAAGCTATCGCCGCGCTCACCGAAAGGGCCTCGATGTTCCGCCGTGTTCGTAAATCCCGCAGCGTTACAGTATCGTCTTCCGCCTCTTTTGCGCCGCCCTGTCCAAGGCGTGCCGCCGGAATCAAGGCCCAGCGGACGCCTTTTTTTTCGGCCAGCGCAAACTGAACGCCTTGTTTTTTTGCTTCAAAAAACACTTCCGTGGGGATTCCTTCTGAACGAAACTTTTGCGCAATCCGCTGGTACGCGCCGCTTTGCCCCTCGTCAACGCATATTACGGCAAGTTCCGCGTATGTTTCCCGGTTTGCCGCCATACCAAGCGCCTCCAGCGCGGCAATCAGGCGGTCAAGGCCGATAGACGAGCCGACACCGCTCAAAGGTTCTTTTGAGTACAGGCCGCTCAGGTTGTCGTAGCGTCCGCCGGAACAAACCGATCCTATGGACGGCATATTGTCCAGGAAGGTTTCAAAAACAATGCCGGTATAGTAGTCCAAACCCCGGGTTATAGACGGGTCTATCACAAAAACATCCTGCACACCGGCGTCGAACATGAAGCCGCGCAGCGTACGCAGCCGCTCCGAATCGGGGTTGTCCCCGCCTGCCGCCGTGGCAAGCGCGTCCAGGGTTTCGTCCCACGAGCCTTTTGTTTCTACGTAATTCACAATAAGTTCCGCCCGCTTTTGATCAAGTTCCGCGGCAAGCAGCTTCAGCGTTTCGTCCCTTCCTATTTTGGCAAGTTTATCAACGGCGCGTAGTATCTCCACGGCTTTGGCGGCGGCGCCTATCGTCTGCAGGAAGCGGTTAAAAAGCCCACGGTGATTCAGCCGTATTGTAAGGCCGCCAGCGCCCGCCGCGGCAAGAGCCTCTTTCATCATCATCAAGATTTCAAAATCGGCCGCAACGCCGTCACTCCCGATGCAGTCAAAATCGCACTGGGTGAATTCCCGGTAACGGCCCCGCTGGGTATTCTCGCCGCGCCATACCTTCGCGATATGGTAACGTTTGAACGGGAATGTGAGGCTGGCGCGGTGTTCCGCCGCAAAACGGGCGAAAGGCACGGTAAGGTCAAAACGTAACGCAACGTCCCGTCCGCCGTGGTCGCTGAAACGGTACACCTGCTTTTCCGTCTCGCCGCCGCCTTTGCCCAGCAGGATTTCGGTATACTCAAGCGCCGGGGTGTCTATCGGCGCATAACCAAAGCCGCGAAAAACCGCTTCAATGCGCTCAACAAGACCGCGCCGTTCAATCTCGGCGGCAGGCAGGAAGTCCCTAAAACCTTTTAAAACACGTGGTTCAATCAGTGCAGTCATCGATTCAGTTTATTCCGAAATCATCAAAACCGGCAAGGCCGGCGGTGTTGGGCTTCATTCTTCATTATGAAGGGGGGCGCTGTTTTCCATGCCGCTCGCGGCACAGGGGGCATCATCGCCGCGCCCCCCTGTCTACATCCCGCGCAAGCGCGGTATTCCGCCACCCCCCCAATCCGCCGCCCCACCAGGCCGCCACCCCCGCCAGTTACTCATCAAAGGGGTATTCTAAATTGTCCACGGATTACGCGGATTACACGGATTAACACCACTCTTCACTCTTCACTAATCACTAATCACTAATCACTAATCACTAATCACTGCCGCCGCTCAGCCCCCTCTCAAGGACGACTCCACAGCCGCCTGGCGGCGCTTGACATCCCCAGCCACACCGTACTATACTGTCAGCATGTATCTAAAGGGTAAGCTTACAAGCAACGGTTTCCCCGTATACAGCCGCTGCCGGCGGTCTTGCGGCGCTTTCCGGCGCGCTATTCACAGCTCACTTTTCATCATCTACCCCCCCCCCCC
>JAITAE010000165.1 GCA_031284295.1 Spirochaetaceae bacterium | reverse complement strand
GATACAAGGATGCGTTCCCAGGGATTTTTGAAAAAACCGCTCACTTTTAACGAATCAGGCGAGTTCTTGCCGGTTTCGACAAGCGTTTTTCCTGAAAAAATCACCGCCGCTTCTTCCTCAGTGAGCGGTCGCTTCAAAAAATATGCGCCTGAATCAAAATCCCAACAACCTTTTCTACTAGCTTTGAGACGGAAAAATAACGGTGCGTCATAATCATAAAAGGGAATTACGCTTTTTTCACCGCCATACATTACATAAACAATATCCACGCCGCCTCCGTTGACACACTGAGATTTAACGCCGTCCAAACCGCTTATAAAACAGTGAGCGTCAATCAATTTCGCTATAATCCATTGTATTGCCGTATAAACGGAAACGCAAGAATTGTATAATAGAGTTGTTCAAAGACTGAAGCTTTGAACAACTTCCGGTAAAAAACAGCAAAATGCGCCGCATTTGCTGCGACTTGGGAGAAAATCATACGATTCTTGAACAAGTCCAATTTATGTTCGGAAACCGGAGACTGAACAAATCCTCACTTTGTTACCCCCGGACCTGCACAAACTTCAAGAACAAACCATGGATTCACCCCCAAAAGTTCGTGTCGTTCGTGCTGTTCGTGCTGTTCGTGCTGTTTGTGTGGTTCGTGGTTCATATAACGCGGCTACTTGACGAAGGCGCGGATAAGGCGCATAGTGTAACAATGTTTGCGGTAGAATTACGGGGATGTTTTCCCGCCGGCAGGACGCGCCTTTCCATGAATGGAAGCCATAGCGCCGCCGGTTTTAATCAAATATCCCCCCCCCCCCCCACGAAATAAATTCGCCGGATTTTCACAAATATATCCTATTTTTACGCGGCTTAGCGGGCGCACCCTCTTTTATCTTAAGAAAACCGCCGTTACGTTTATTCAACAATAACGGCGCGGAATGGAGGTGGAATATGACGTAACCATGAGCGGTGGGACCGCAAATTGTGAATTGTGAATTGCGAGAATCTTGTTATGCGTCATAAACCGCCGGGCGGTTGATGAAATTCAGCGCATAACAAACTTTGTTGCCAAAGTGAAGGAGTAATAATGGCGAACAAAAAATTTAAGATTGGAATGTTGACGGTGCTGCTGGCGTTTGGTTTAGTTATGTCAGGCTGCGACACCAGCGGCGGCGGCAGTGGCAGTGGTGATACGGCAACGTATAAGGGTACCTCGGCAGACGGTTCATCGTATACGCTGACAATCAGCAAGAGTACGGAAAAGGCCTACAAGCCGGCAGCAGGGGACAAGTATGTGTTGACCAGCGGCGCCAAAAAAAGCACGGGTGTGGTACAAAAACTCGATGGAAGCGGCGACAACATAGCCATCACGCTTTCCCCCTCTAAAGGCGGCAGTCAGTTTACGACAAAGGTATCCAGTACGGGTATAACAGGGTTTAGTGGTAGTAGTGGTAGTGGTAGTGGTACTGTTCCAATAACATGGGATGATGGAAGTACAGCAACGTTACCACCGGCTGTTACACCCGCGAACGACAGCGGTACTGGCGGTGGAGGTACTGGCGGCGGCGACAACAGCGGTACTGTCAGCGGCAGTGACTTGAATGGGACTTGGGTGGGGAACCGTGACGGTCAATCCGCAAAATTGATACTTAATTACCCGGCTTTTAGTATTGTAGCTCCGGGCATGAACGAGACTGGAACATATACTGTATCAGGTAGTACAATTACTTTTACTCCATCCACGCCCGGGTCAGGTTCTGGAACCGGAACAATAATTTCCAGAAACGCGCTGACGATTGATTTTGGTGATAAGGATGGGCCTTATCTGGTAACATTTAATAAACAATAAATGCTAAAATGAGAGGCTTTCCCAAAATTTCAATTTTTGGGAAAGCGCTCTTATATGTATAGGAAAAAGTGGCCTTCAGATCGTTTTAAAATTCATTCACCCCCAAAAGCTCTAATTCACGGGCGACCCGTACAAACTTCAAGAACAAACCATGGATTCAACTCCAAAAGTTCGTGTGGTTCGTGTGGTTCGTGGTTCATATTAAGAATTCAAGAACATTACACTGCCGCCGGCGTGTTTAGAAGGCGGCTGACGGCGCCTTAAACAGTGGCAGGTCTTTTACTTCGAGCAGGCGGACGGCTTCCATCGCGAATTCCGGGTAGTCGATGATTTTTACGGAAACGACGTGCCGGCTTGCGATAAGGGCGGCGGCGCCGCCGGCGGCGATAAGGTAATGCGCCCCGTACTTGTCCGCCGCGTCCTGCCAGAGGGGGGAACGGCGGCCTTTGCCTACGGTAACGAGGGACGCGCCGCGTGATAGTAGTTCTTCGGCAAAGCCGTCCATGCGGGTGGAGCTTGTCGGGCCTATGCTGCCTGTTACGCATCCGGCGGGCGTTTCGGACGGGCCGGCGTAGAATAGCGGATACTTGAACAGGTATTCGGGGAGGGCTTCACCTTTTTTGAGCAGTTTGCGCCAGGCAAGGTGCGCCGCGTCCCGCGCCACAAGCAATTTGCCGCTCGCAAGCAGTGTTTCGCCCGCCTTGACGCGGGACAGTTCGGCGCAAAGTTCCGTTACAGGCGTGTCAAAGCTGATTCGCCGTGTACCAGAGGCCGTCCGCCGCTCAAAACCGGCCTGTTTTAACGCCGCGACTAAGAAATCCGCTGGTTTTTCTTCCAGTCTTTCCAGAAAAACGCCGCGTTCATCTATAAAACCGAGAGCGCCGCGGTGCGCCGCGCATGAAACGCCTATTGAGACAGGGCAGGAGGCGGCATGGCGGGGCAGGCGCAGCACGCGGACATCCAGAACGAGGCGCTTTCCGCCGACCTGCGCCCCCAAACCGCTGTGTTCGGCAATTTCCGCCGCCCTCTTTTCCCAGAAAATGTCGCGGAAAAGCGGCGGAGCGCCCGCGCCCGCATCCGCAATGGCGGATGCGGGCGATACGCCGGTAACAGGGAGATAGGG
>JAITAE010000132.1 GCA_031284295.1 Spirochaetaceae bacterium | reverse complement strand
AGCTTTAGCTTTCAAGTCAAAAGCTTTAGCTTTCAGGTCAAAAGCTTTAGCTTTCAGGGCAAAAGCTTTAGCTTTCAAGTCAAAAGCTTTAGCTTTCAGGTCAAAAGCTATAGCTTTCAGGTCAAAAGCTTTAGCTTTCAAGTCAAAAGCTTTAGCTTTCAGGTCAAAAGCTTTAGCTTTCAGGGCAAAAGCTATAGCTTTCAAGTCAAAAGCTTTAGCTTTCAGGTCAAAAGCTATAGCTTTCAGGGCAAAAGCTCAAACCACTATCACTATATGGAGGGAAAAATCATGAGTACGGACTGGCTCCACCGCCGTATGGACATCATACGGCGGGTTAATCAGGCAAGAGCTTATGGACAGCGACAATCATACCGCGCAAAAAGCAGGGGAAGAATATGGAGGATTCACAATGAAATTGACCGGCGGCTCCCGCCTGCTTTCAAAAAATCAGTATGGCTGTTAAACTTACCGTATGATTTTGGTTGCGTTGTGTTCCGGCGGATTCGAAAAACTTGTTGCCAACGAAATTAGAAAGCTCGCCGAATATTCTCCGGGCGGTTTTAGAATCATCGATTCCGGCTTTGGCAAAGTCCGGTTTGAAACCGGTTTGACGGGCCTGTACTACGCGCTGTTTTCCCTTCGCACGGTGGACAGGCTTTTGCTTGAGGCCGCTTCGTTTCCCGCCTGTGACTTTGACGGGCTCTTTGACGGGGCGCGTTCCGTTGCCTGGGAAGATTACATACCGAAAGGCGTAGGGCTCACCGTTGACAAGGTGCGGTCAAACCATTCGCGGCTTGCGGCTGAAACAAGTATACAGGCTGTGGTACACAAGGCCGCGGCCAGCAGACTTTGCGAACGTTACCATCAGATCAGCCTGCCGCGGGCGGGCCCCGGGGCCTGCCTGCGCGTGCATGTCGAGAAGGACCGGGTTCAAATACTGCTCGACCTTTGCGGAAAACCGCTTTTTAAGCGCGGCTACCGGCTGGAGGGCGGTACGGCGCCGTTGCGCGAAAGTACAGCCGCCGCCCTGCTGCTGCAGGCGCTCTGGAAGCGTAAGTATCCGCTGTACGACCCGTTCTGCGGTTCCGGTACGATAGTCATCGAGGCGGCTCTCTATGCGTGGGACGCGGCTCCCGGACTGGGACGCGGTTTCGCGGTTTCCGCGCTGTCCCTTGCGGATGCCGCGATAGAAAACGATGTACGGCGTACACTGTTTGAAAGGATAGACCTGTCCAGGACTGTACAAATTTTTGGCAGCGACAGAGATGCCGAAACAGTTGAAACGGCAAAGGCAAACCTGGACCGGGCCCTGGACATTGTACGCGGCGGTAAAAATACTTACGGGGGCCCGCGTCCCGCCTGCCTGCCCAAGCTGTGGCGCAGGCCAATGGAAGAGGCTAAGGCGCCGTTTCCGGGCGGCTTTGTTATCACAAACCCGCCCTACGGCATACGCCTGCTGGACAAGGAAAACGCCGAAGCACTGTACCGGGGCATGAATGTATTAAGAGACAACTTTCCGTCATGGAAGATAAACATACTGAGCGCACACGCCGGTTTTGAATCATTTTTTGGCGCAAACGCGGACCGCTGTAAAAAAATTACTTCCGGCGCTCTGGAAACATACTTTTACGAATACGACAGCACGGACGCGCGGGGAAAAAATGCAAAGCGGCCCGGAAACATAGGGGAAAGAAACGCGGTGAATGCAAAAAAAATCAGCGTCGCTAAAGTATATACCTGGTAATCTATGTCAAAAATAGTTCAGCATGAAAAGCGGCGGGCGGAGATTCTTGCAAAAGCGCTTGATGTTTTCGTTGAGGAAGGTTTCGAGAATACCACTTTTCAAAAAATAGCCGATCACGCCGGAATAACGCGGACGATTCTGTACACGTATTTCAGTAACAAACGTGAAATTTTTAATTTCAGCATCAAACAATTACTGTCTATCGTCGAAAACGATCTTGTCATGGTACGGAAAAATAAAAATCTAAACTGTGTTGAAAAATTGACGCGGGTAATTACATTGATAATTGACCGTTTTGAAGAAAACCGGAAGCTGATATCTATTGTATACGATCTTTTGTCGCACATTCAAACCGGCAAAAACGATGCCGACTACCGTGTGCGCAGGCGTACAGTCAAGGTGAGGCATATACTCGCGTCGATGGTAATAGACGGGATACGTTCGGGGGAACTGCAAAATGTAAATGTCCGTGTGGTGGACGATTTGCTGTACAGCATCATAGAGGCGGCTATATTCCGTCTGACCGTCCTCAAAAAGCAATCTGTCGCCGCCCTCAAAGATGTCGCCGCGTTGGCCGTGCAGCAGCTTGCCGTCCATCCTCGGTGAGCCCCCCCCCCCCCCAGGCCATATATTAGAGGCGGGAAGTCTTTGCTATGGCGCTGATACGTTTGCCCATATTTTCAAGCGATACCTGTTCCATCACGTGCCCCAGCTCGTAGGCGACACGCGGCATCCCGTAGACAACGGCCGAGTTTTCGTCCTGGCCTATCGTAAGTCCACCCTCACGGTAAATGTTGCCAAGCTGCTGGGCGCCGTCCTTGCCCATGCCGGTCATAATCACGCCCAGCGCATGATTTGTGTACACGACCGCTACGGACGCAAATAGAACATCCGCCGAGGGACGGTGTCCGCTTACCTGCGGCGATTTGGAAAGGTTTACGATGATTCTGGTTCCCGCGCGCGCTACCTCAAGATGCTTGTCGCCCTGCGCGATAAGGATACGGCCCGGTATCACCTCGTCCTCTTCTTCCGCCTCTTTTACATCAAGCGGGCATATCTTATTGAGGCTGACCGCGAACTCATGGGTAAAACCGGGCGGCATATGCTGAACAACGAGTATCGGCACTTTTAAGTCGGCGTCCAGGCTGGAAAAGACAGCCCGCAGCGCTTCGGGGCCGCCCGTCGATATACCTATTGCGACAACATCTATCTTGCCGGTAGAACGGATAGGCTTAATTTTTTGAGCGGACGCGCGGGCATTGAGTACAAAATCGGATGTAAATGTGAACGGCGATGCAACGCCTGGCTTCCGTAAAGTCTGAGTTTTTGCCGCCGCCAGTCCTATACCCGCTGATATGTCGGGCGCTGGAGTTCTTTTGTTAAAACGGCGGTACTTGCCGCCGTAAGCAAGCAGCAGTTCGGAAACTCTGTCCTTTACCGTCGCTATATCCACGGATATGGAGCCGGACGGCTTTTGAACAAAATCGCTTGCACCGAGGCTCAAAGCTTCCATTGTAACGGCGGCGCCCTTTTCCGCAATGGACGACAGTATAATAACCGGTATACGGATGCCGCGTTTCCTGCGCTCACGCAGAAATTCGATACCGTTCATTTCCGGCATCTCCAGATCCAGAACAATCACATCCGGGTCATATTTTTCTATTTTTTCAAGCGCGAATTTTCCGTTCATTGCGGTATCAACAACGGAAAGCCCCTCCGTTGCCTGAATCATCTTGCTTATCAGGTTTCGCATAAGCGCGGAGTCATCTACAACCAATACCGAGATGTCATCCATAATTTGCTCCTTACAGCCATTTTTTATACAGTGTCGTCCACTTGGTTTTAACAAATTCAAACTTTGTATTCATACCGAAAAGAGACTCCGAATGTCCAATGTAAAGGAATGACTTTGCCGTCATGGAATCCCAAAAATGATTCACAACGGCAGTCTGCGCGGCTTCATCAAAATAGATAAGCACGTTACGGCAAAATACAATGTCAAAATTTTTCCATGGCGAGGCGTTTTTAAGGTTATGATAGTCAAAACGTATCCTTGCTTTGAGAACATCTTTTACCCTGTAGCCGCTTTCATTCTGATCAAAATATTTTTTCAGGTAGGAGTCCGGTATGCCCACGACACGGGTTTTGTCGTAAAACCCTTCTTTTGCTGTTATCAGACATTTCAAACTTAAATCGCTGGCGACAATCTCGAATTTGAAGTTGATCGGCAACTTTTCGCTTAAAAGCATGGCAATAGTATAAGGTTCTTCTCCGGTAGAACAGCCCGCGCTCCAAATCCTAACGGAAAAATCCCCCGCCGGCTTCTTCAACGCGATTATTTCCGGCAGCACGAAGTATTCCATCGCGTCAAAATGCGGCTGATTGCGGAAAAAGCGGGTAAGATTCGTAGTTATCGCGTCAAGGAACATCTTCATTTCGTCTTTATTGCCGCTTATTTTATCCAGATAATCCTTTACAGTCTGCATACCGCTTTGCCGCAGACATTCTTTCAGGCGCCCCTCCAGTATTGACCGGTTTGTCTGCGTAAAATGTATACCGCTTTCCGTGTATATAAGTTTACGGTACGCTTCAAATTCGCTATCCGATAAAAATAAAATATCAGCCATCGAATAATCGTATTAAAAATACTTCCTAAAAGTCAAGCCGCCCGCAACCGTGTAACCGTTACCGGGCCGGGGCGGCGGCGTATACCTTGAAACATCCGGCACAAGTTTTGAAATGAGCGGTAACACTAAAGTATATGGCGTTGATAATAATGAAAACAAAAATACCAACAGCGGCAGCGGCTACGCTCTGTACAGGGCCGGTGGAATAGTAATAATTAATGAAATAGATAAAACAGAGTCATACATCAATTATACTATCCCGCAACAAGCTTAGGGCCGCTGACGCCAATTACGTTGGCACGGCCTCAAGTTAATCAGCGTTGCCCTAAAAGCGCTTATTGGGCTGGCAGGGATACCCGCGTATGCAAAATCCACTGGCGGGCTGGCGGGGCTGGCGGGGCTTGACTTTTTTTGGAGAAAATAGTTTAATTATTTCTGCTTACGTTTTGTTAAAGCATCTGCAAACGGCCATACATTTAATGGGGGAATAATGGGAAAATCGGAATACACAATCAATTTCAAAGTAGAAGGCGGAGATCCTGTATCGGTTACAGGATTGTCAAACGAAACGGCGCTGGACATAGCCAAACGCGCCGGCGTTGTGATAGACGCTCCGTGCGGCGGCAACGGAACCTGCGGCAAGTGCAGGATAAAACTGGTGTCAGGCGAAGTTTCAGGCGGAAAGACACCACATATCACGGACGTGGACACGGCAGAAGGCTGGCGGCTGGCTTGCGGCATCAAACCCGCCTCGGATATTGAACTGTTCCTGCCCGCTTCCGCCCAGGCCTTCCAAAGCCGGATACGAGTAACAGACTTTTCGGGCGCGCGCGAGGCAGCCGCGTTCGGCAGCTTCCGCGCCGCGTTGAAAGAATTGGGCTTTGACGGCGACCACGGCCTCGAAAAAGTAAACGTCGAGCTAACCGCGCCCTCTCTGGAAGACGCGCTCGCCGACCGCGAGCGCGTCGAGGCGGAGCTTGCCGGTAAGACGGGAGCTTCGCGGGTAAAGTTCAGCCTCAACGCGCTGCGCCGCCTGCCCCTGTCCCTGAGATCCGGCGCGGCGGACAGCTTCGGCGTAACCTGCGTTACGCGCCGCGAGGGGGATGACGGCGGAATTACCGTGCTTGATGTACTCCCCGCCTCGAAAGACTGTCCGCTTTACGGGCTGGCGATAGACATAGGGACAACGACCATCTCCATGCTGCTAGTGAACCTTGAGACAGGCGATCCCGTTACGGCGGCCTCCGGCGGCAACGCGCAGATAAGATACGGCGCGGACGTGATAAACCGCATCATCGAAAGCACGAAACCGGGCGGACTTGAGCGCCTGCGAAACGCGGTAATAAACGAATGCCTTGCGCCGCTTATCAGGCGCCTGTGCCTCGGCGCGGGAATAGGGACGGAGCAAATTTACCGCGCCGCCATTGCCGGCAACACGACGATGACGCACCTTGTGATGGGCGTACCGGGCGAGTTCATCCGGCTTGAGCCTTACATCCCAGCCTTCTTCAAAACGGACGCGCTCGGCGCCGGCAGCTTGGGGCTGCCGCTCAACCCGGAGGCCCAAGTGCTGCTTGCCCCGTCGGTAGGCTCCTATGTGGGCGGCGACATCACGGCGGGCGTATTCTCATCAATGATCTACGACAAGGACACGATGTCGTTGTTTATAGACTTGGGAACAAACGGCGAACTGGTATTCGGCGGCAAAGAATTCCTGATGTCCTGCGCCTGTTCAGCCGGGCCGGCCTTCGAGGGCGGCGAGATAAGCTGCGGTATGCGGGCGACAAACGGCGCGGTGGAGGCCTGTAGCATAGACAAGGACACGATGGAGCCAAAACTCAGCGTGATAGGGGAAGCGGGTGAGAAGCCGGCGGGCCTCTGCGGTTCCGGCCTTATCGACATAATAGGCGAGCTTTTCCAATGCGGCATCATCAACGCGAAGGGCAAGTTCAATGTTGCGGGAAAACGTATAGTAAAGGACGAGTACGGCGGACAGGCTTATATCGTGGCATTTGCGGCGGACAGCGCGAGCGGCAAAGACATCGTTCTGTCAGAGGTTGACATCGACAACTTTATACGGGCAAAGGGAGCTATCTTTTCCGCGATACGGACGATGCTGGCAATCGTGGATATGCCGCAGGAGGCGATAGACGATGTGTATGTCGCGGGCGGCATAGGCAGCGGTATAGATATAAAGCACGCGATCCTGATCGGAATGTTCCCCAACCTGCCCCTTGAAAAATTCCACTACATCGGCAACACGTCGCTTTCCGGCGCTTACGGGATGCTGGTCTCGGAGCGGGCTGCCGGACAGGTAGCTGCCTGCGCGGGCGCGATGACCTACCTTGAGCTGTCCTCCCACCCATCCTACATGGATGAGTTCGTAGCCGCCTGTTTCCTGCCGCACACGGACGCGAGTCTGTTTGCCGCTCAATGAC
>JAITAE010000094.1 GCA_031284295.1 Spirochaetaceae bacterium | reverse complement strand
TAACCCGCTCAAGGTCATGTCTGCTTATGCTCCTCATCATTCCCTCCCAAGAACTTCTGATGGATTAGTATATCATGCTCTCCCTCCGGCGGAAAAGTAAACGCCGATGCCCTGGGGGCAGCCGCCCCTTGCGTCCGCACTACGTTGCGGCCTACCCCCACTACAGGGGCTCCGCCCCCGTAAGGCCCCCGCCGGGGCCTTACGCCCCCGGCCCCTGGAATTTTGGAACAACCTCACTTAACAAAAAATAATTATGAAAATTTTGATAGTTATCTAAATAATGGTTTTCAGTTGAGAATACACTTTAAAATATTTTTGCAAACACCACCGCTTTCAAAAACGCCGCCAAGAATATGCCGTCTGAGTTTCAGGTTAAGACGGCAAGGACTTTCAATGGCTGGAAGCAAACTATGGCAAAGTATGCGCCTACGAGAACGAAGGTGGCAACTGCGGCCCTGGTATGATGTGGCGAGTCTGATGATTATCGGAGACATGGGTCGGCGCTGTAGCTTCCGGCGCTCAGTACGGGGAGGGTGCAATCCGCTACGCGGATTGCAATGGAGTTTGCACTCTGCGTAAACTCCCAAACGGGGCGCGCCTTGCGCGTCGAGCCGGCCGCGCAAGGGATTGGAGGGGCGATAGCGGAGCCCCGGAAAGCCCGGTCGCCGCGTAGCGGCGATGCGCCCGTAACACCATTATCGCATCTCACATTAAATTCGAAGGCGCTTATACTCATCTCGCTGTAATTCCAGAAGCTTCTCAATTTCCGCGTGCGCCAGGCCGGAAAAATACTGGCGGTTTTTGCCGCCGTCCGTCAGCGATGTTTTTATCGCCTTTCCAAACGAAACATAAACAGGGCCGGGGCATACCCATTTTGTCTTTTCAAAGGCTTCGTAGGAACCGGTCAACGCGACCGGCACAATGTCCGCGCCCGAATTTGTAGCCAGATGAAACGAGCCCGTCTTGAACGGCAAAAGCCCCTGTCCCCTGCTTCGTGTGCCTTCGGGAAATATTGCAATGGAATGACCTTTTTTTATTTTTTCTATCCCGCGGTTTATGGCGGCTATCGATTTGCGCGGATTGTTTCTGTCCAAAAAAATTCCACCCAGCAGTATTATCCACAGATTTATGAACGGCACATATATGATTTCCTTTTTTGATATAAAGCCAAACGGACGGCCTATGGAACTGAAAAGCAACAGCACATCAAGTATGCCGGAATGATTGCAGACAAAACATACGCCGGTTTTTCCCTCAGACGGGATGTTTTCCGTGCCGCTAACGGTAAGTTTAAAACCCGCGCAAAAGATTATAATTGACGACAGGGTTTTTACGGCTTTGTACATCAGGCCGGATGCTGTCTTACGCAGTCCAATTAAACTTATTAAACCCAAAAATACCGCTATCGGTATGATTGTCGATGCCGCAACAATAGAAACAAAAAAAGAGTAGGCGGTAAACAGAATCTTTTTTATCATAACGCCTTAACCACGGGATGTATATAAACAAGACTCACGGAAACCGCATTTTGACTCACAGCGTCATGGTCCGAGCCGGATTCATGCGCGGTTTCGGGCCTCATATTGTTAAAATTAATCCTGTTCCAGCCTGTTTCCAAACGTTTTATGTCTATGTCATCGATATAATGCCGTCTGGATGGGAACGTGATAAGCGGTTCGTCCGGCAATTTTTTTGTGTTTGGTATATTGACATTTATGAAAATTTCTTCATTCCAGAATTTTATTAGTTTGTCAAAGTGCAGAGCCGACCACAACGCGGCAGCGTCCCAAAAATATTCCGGACTGCCGGCAAGAGAAAACGCGATTGACGGGATGCCCTGTAGCGCCCCTTCCCGCGCCGCCGCCGCCGTACCGGAAAATATTATGTCGGTTCCCAGGTTGCAGCCGGCATTTATTCCTGAAACGACCGCGTCGGCCCTGAATTTTATTCCGCCCGAAAGCACGGCAATTATGCAGTCTACCGGGGTTCCGCCGCATATCCACGTGTCCGCCGCAATCTCTTTTATGTCGATATATCCTGCGGCAAGCGACATTGAATGTGAAGCGCCGGAGCGTTCCCTGTCCGGCGAAACCATCAGCACCCTGTGCCCCTCCGCACGCAAGGCCGATACCAGTCTTATGATGCCTTCACACTGATAGCCATCATCATTACTTGCAAGAATGTTCATGCTTGTTATCTTACTTCAAATATTTTTTATAAACAACTATTTCGTCATTCACATGGATTTTTAAAAGATTGGCGTAATCGATACCGCGATGCGTCATATCGTTATATTTAACGTCCTCATGAATACCAAACGGAATATGCGGCAAATACAAAACGTCAAAGCCGCCTTCAGCGGAATAAACCGGCAGCGCGTCATGCCCGTAGTATTCAGGATAACCCGAATAATTACCGTGAGCAGTACCGTCAAACGTTGCGGATTTCATACCGGGATGGGCAGCCGAATCCCGCGCTATGTAATCGGTACATTCCTTGAATGCGCCGTTATCGATGCCGCCGAGCATTCCCTGATAGTAAGAAACGCAGAATAAAAAGGCACAGAATCCGGCGAGGCATCTTGCATGAACATAATTTATTTTCGACACAGCCAAAACAAAAAGCGCCGATAACACGATCCCAAGCGGATAAACAATTGAAAGAAAATAGTCCACCTTGAATATGGGCCTGTACATGGAAAAGATCTGCGAAAGTGTGAAAACCAGGGCGGAAACGGAAAACAGGTACACAGCAAACTTTGACGCATTTTCCCCGATCAATGCCTGTAGCGTTTTCTTTTTCCATAAAAATATTCCGGCGATAAAGAAAATAAAGATGACAAACAGCAGGGTAAATTCCACCACACCGGGAGCTTTTATCGAGGAATTAAACCCTGTATCAGTCAGCGCCTGCCCCAGGGCTGTTACCAGGAAAAATGGCAGAAACGACAGCGCGACCGCGGCATTTGCGCATACAAACAGTACGGCATTCCGCACGCATATTTTTCTTGCGGCAAAAAAACAGCAAAAATAATAAATAAAATTGGCCGCGATAAAAATCACCCCAAAGTAATGCGTATTCGCCAGACATATACAGCTTAGGCTGTATAAAATTGTGTTTGCAGGCGAAGGCCGTTTCTGAAAATCAAGAAAAAACGCGGCGGAAAGCGGTACAAGGAACATCCTCAGGATATTGCTCCGCATCTCCCGTGAAAAACCAATTGAGTACATGCTGACAGCCATGAACAAGGCGGCAAGCAGAGCTGCTTTCTTGCTTCCTGACCGCAGCGTCATAACATAAACCGCTATTATAGAAAATGTTCCCAGAATCACCGAAACCATCTTGCCCACCGGTTCCGACCAGCCAAACAGCGTAAACGCCAAACGGAGCAGCATATAGTACAGCGGCGGGTTTCCCGGATCGGAAAAGGTCCGCAAAAACGGCAGGCGCGGCGAGGATGCCACGCTGGAATAAAGTTCGTCAAGCCATCCGGAAGCCCGCAAAAATCCGTTTACCCGCAACGCAAAACCGGCCAGGATGACAAGTGCAAACAGCGCGGGCCGCGTCCAGCTTTTACCGCGCAGGGACCGGTACGCGGCGTTTACATACTTTTTGTAAAGGCAGAGCAGGCAGATGATAAAAAAATATGCGAGTGCATACCGGCCAGGATGGAACAAAAAGTCAAATATTCCCATAATAGCGAGGTTGAAATCGCCGTAATAGTTTGTCCAGTTTTTTATTACAAGCGAAGGCGTATACCGCAGGCCGGGTATCGGAAAAACAAGATAGGTGTTTTCACTATTTTCACTTTCCGCCTGCCATGACTGTATGTCGGATGATGAAAAATAAAATAGTTTATTTCCGATAAAAATACTGATGTTATCAATGGCGGCCAGCGTCAGCGCCGCTTCGGTGTTGAGTATCCGTAACGAAATGCCCCGGTAAAAACCGTGTGTCGTTAAACGTGTATGCATGATAATTTTCTCAGACGTTTCACCATCAGCCCGAAATTCCGCTGTCTGTAAAGGTATGTGCAATTCTTTTTGCTGCGGCAAAAAGAGCGTTACATTCCGCGCAAATTTTCTGTCCACCTCGATATTTACATGGATGGGCGCCCAGCCTTCGCCTATGACATACTTGTGTCCTTCCAAAACAAAGAAAAAAGAAACAAGGGCGCCTAGTACGCAGGCTGCCGTAAACGCGATTCGTGTTATTTTATTCATTTTTTACCTCGCTGGATTTAGCTGTTACACGGTACAACGTCCATCTGAAATTCCTTGGTTTTTTGATATACGCTTTCATTATTAAATAGAAGCTCCGCAGTTCATAGTGGTAGATTTCTACCGCGTTAAAGAAATCAGAATCCGGCAACGTGTTTTCTTCATTAGCTACAACCAAAATGCCCCCCCCCCCCCCGATATTATCTACAAGGCTTTTGTCTATTGATGCAACGTAAACAACTTCCAGGCCCTTTGGTTTATAAAAGTTATATTCCATATTATCAGACCATGGCGCAAACGGAGAATAGTTTACGGCATAGATAGTGCATGGCGTGTTCAGGTTACGGTATAAATATTTACAAAATTGTATGTCGGCGTCAGCTCTGTCAGCTGCCCCCAAATAAGTGAAAGACACCAATATACTGAACATGTAAACCAGTTTTGCGGGAATCGATGTGCGGAAATTCCATATTTTACTTAAAATGCTACCGCCGTTTTTGGAATAAAATCCGTATACAGTTAAAAAAATCGCCGGTACAAGTATATTCATCAAAAATCGTAGTTCTTTGTGGGCGACGAGTGAATGTGTTATAAAAAACATCAAAACAGCCCACGACAGCGGATGTTTAGGGTTTCGTGCTATTCCCAACACTGTTCCAGCAAGCAGAATGATAAAAAACGTTAGCCGGCGGAATGGTCGGGACAGTATAAGTCCAATATACCCGTAAAACGGCAATGTTCCAAAACCGCTTGATTTGTCAAGTACAATATTTTGATATAAATAATTCCACGGTGCGATGGTAAATTTTCCATACCCCCATGAGTCAAGAAAAGTACATAATACTACAGGTATTAGTATGCCTCCAACAAGTACCGCAATACCGGCTATGGCCTTTTTCTTTGGATGAATTGAAATGAAAAACAGCCTAAATATAAAACCGGCAGTAAGGAAAGCACTTTGGTAGCGGAATTCAAACGCAATGCCAAAGAGTATTCCCGCAGCAAACAAAAGTCCCATAGAATAATTTCTTTTATACCCGTAGTCATCCGGCAGTGACGGTGAACTGCCAAGCATGAGCAGTCCAAAAGCCGCCATGCTGAATGATGATGACGGCGATTCGGAGGATGTACGGACAAACATATACGGTAAAAATGGCAGTAGCGCAAGAATGTATACAACGGCTTTTCTTTGCGAATCGTTCCCGTAAAGACGGTACGCGGAAAACATCATTGTTGTTATCATTATCCATGCAAAAAGCGCGGAGAATAAGCGGAATATCATAACAAGCGTGAAAGGATCCGTGACACCCATAAATGTGAAAATTCTTGTCAGTACATAGTAACAGAAAGGCTGGAGCCACGGCCTCATCCGCGCGGGAAATTCCCAGGCAAGCCGGCTGCTGTCCGTATTGCCAAGCTTATAATTGGCAAACTCTATTGTCTGAAAGTATTCGTCAGGGTGATAGATTCCATCCGTAAAAAAAGCCGTTACCA
>JAITAE010000123.1 GCA_031284295.1 Spirochaetaceae bacterium | reverse complement strand
AACGTGCTTTGCACGTTGATCCAACGTCAGGCAAAACAGATTAAATACTGTTTTGTGCAATGAAATGAGCTTGCTCCTTAGGGCAACGATGATGCGCCAACGAAGTTGGCGAGGCCTCAAGTTAATCAGCGTTGCTCTAGCCCGAAAATCTGCGGTTCAACCCCGCAACTTTACGGCTAAAGCCCCCAGGCCGCCGTTACCCATACAGAGACCTACCCCCCCCCCCCCCAAAAAAAAATATTTTGACAAACAAAGCCGATTAGTTTATTGTTGATTCATGTTCGTTATTTTAAGAATTTGATTTGATGGAGGTTTTATGTCCGGGAAAATACGAATGGTAACCGCTGAATCGGCGCTTGCCGCCGCTGTTGCCATAACGGAGGAGCAAGGGTTGGCAAATTTAAGTATTCATAGCCTTGCCGCCGAACTTGGGATTAAACTCGCTTCACTTTACAACCATATAATAGGGATTGACGAGGTGAATGTGGCCGGATACGCCGCCGGGAAATTGAATAATGTTATTCGCGATGCCGCAGTTGTATTGACCAGCGAATACAAGGAACTGATGAGCAGCTATCATTTGAACGTCGTACATCAAATAGTGGACATATATCGTTTGGATGACGAAAAAAAGCGCATTTCCTGCGTGCATTCAGAAGTGGCCTGCACGGTTTTATTTCGCTTGTTTATTTCGCTTGAAGTAATCGGCGCGTTTGGTGGCAGCGCTTATATAGACGATAATTTTGTTTCCCTTTGCTTTTCTTTCCGTTTCCGGTTACGTTGGCACTATGGCAATGGAGGCAATTGATATCTATGGTTGTTTTCATTCTTCATAGTATCATTTTTTGTCCCCTTTACCATTCCTCTTTCATCATACTTTTTAGATCACCTTCATTAAAGGAATTTATCATATTGGAAAATACAAATTAGACTTGTTCGATAACCCGGTTGGTTATCTCACAGTCTTGCAGTTTCTCAGGCTAAAGCCTTACAAAACTGCGTTTTTTAATGGAAGTTGTTCGGAAACTGAAGTTTCCAAACAACTCTATTAAATAATTTACCAACATAAGAAGCAACAGTTGCATTATTTGATTTCATTGGAGTACAATAAACGTAGAAATGTCGTATATCGGGCCTGCATGCACTTCGGGACTAAAGCCACTCAGCCTCCGTAACGGCTCTGGTCTCCGCGCCCCAGCGGAGCTAGGGCAACGCTCCATTCCCACGGCTCATCCCACCACATTTTTGCCAGACCTGGTCTTTGCTACGCAAAGCCCTTATTCAGGCCGCCAAGCCCCTTTTTGGTTGCCGCGCAAGCGGTTTCCATACAGCGGGAGCCTTATGCACAGACCCACAAACGACAGTGTGAATGTGTATGCCGGCCATGATTGAAACTAAGCCGTTATATTTATAAATTGGAGTATGTCGCGGATTTATTTTGACAGGGAGCTTTCATGGCTTGATTTTAACGAGCGCGTACTCGAAGAGGCGTTACGGCAGGATTTACCGCTGCTTGAACGTTACAAATTCCTGACGATAGTCTCTTCAAACTTTGATGAATTTTTTATGGTACGTATGGCCGCTATGAAGCGGGCTATCAGGCATAAAGACAGGACGCGTCTCGCCGGCGGCGCGGCGATAGAAGATCTTTACCGGCAGGCGCAAAAAAAAGCGCGCGACATTATACAAAAGCAGTATGAATGTTTGTTGAATGACGTACTGCCTTCGCTTGCCCGGAATGGACTGCACCTTTTATTTATGAATGAATGGGACAAGTTTCAAACAGAATTCATAGAACATTACTTTCTTGATGAAATATTTCCGCTGCTTACGCCGCTCCGTCTGGATGCCGGAATCCCCATAGCGGGTGAAACCCTGTACGCGGCATTTCTGCTACGCGAAAATGCCGGGGATAAGAACGCTTTTAACACAGCCATAGTCAAAATACCAAACGATAGAATCGTCATGCTGCCTTCCGCCGGCGACGGTGTGGTACGCTGCTTTCTGCTTGAAGATGCGGTGCAACGTTTCGCTTCGTACCTTTTCACGGGATATTCTATAAAAGAACACATCCTGTTCAAGATCGACCGCGACGCTGATTTTTCCGTTGACGAGGAGCGGGACGAAGATTTTATGAAGGCAATGGAAGAAGTGGTTTTGAACCGTGAACATTCCCGCGCCGTGCGCATGATACATTCCGCAGGAAGTGATTTTTTGCGTGACACGCTGGCCCGTCATCTTGAACTTCTGCCGCAGGAACTTTACCTTGTGCCGTGCCCGCTTAACCTTGCCAACCTTGCCGCGTTGTACAATATGGAAAACTTTGGAATATCCGGTTTTGAGAAGTTAAAAAACGTTTGTATAAAAAGCATTGATATTTTTTTTGATGATGATGAAAAGAATTTGTGGGAACGGATCAATACAAATGATATTTTACTGCATTTTCCCTACGAATCTTTTAATCCCGTTCTATCGTTTTTTTCAAACGCGGCCCGCGACACTTCCGTGCGAGCGATAAAGACAACGCTGTACCGCACGAGCGGCGATTCGCCAGTTATACAATCGTTGAAAGAAGCGGCTTTGAACGGGAAACAGGTTACGGCTATTGTCGAATTGAAAGCCCGTTTTGATGAGGAACGCAACATCAACTGGGCAAAGGATCTGGAAGGGGCCGGCGCAACCGTCATTTACGGACTCGCCCGGCTCAAAGTGCACGCAAAGACGGCCCTTGTAATACGCAAAGAAGAGGATGGCCTGCGTTCATACCTCCATCTTTCTACCGGCAATTACAACGATAAAACCGCAAAAATGTATGCCGATATGTGCCTGTTTACAGCCAATGTGGACTTTGTTCACGACGCGGAACTTTTTTTTAACATGGTAACAGGTTATTCCAGCGCGGAAAAAACCCGCCGGCTGATAATAGCGCCGCTGTCGCTGAAAAAACGCCTTATCGAACTCATAAAACGCGAGACGGAACACGCATCACGCGGACATTACGCGCTGATAAAGGCAAAGATGAACGCTCTTGCCGATATTGATGTGATTGACGCCCTTTACCAGGCATCCCGCGCGGGCGTAAAAATCTTTCTTAACGTACGCGGCGTCTGTACGCTGATTCCCGGACTTGCGGGACTTTCCGAGAATATAAAGGTTGTAAGTGTTATTGATTATTTTTTGGAACATTCACGGATAATATTTTTTGAAAACGGCGGCAATCCCGAACTTTACCTGTCCAGTGCGGACTGGATGACGCGCAACCTTGAGCGCCGCGTTGAATTGATGTTCCCCGTTCTGGACGCGCCTGTCAAACAGCGTATATCCGTTATCCTTGATTCGTTTTTCAAGGATAACTGCCAGGCTCACACGCTGGGCGCGGACGGTGTGTGGAAACGGCTGGAGCCGGCAGCTGGTGAAAAACGTTTTCAGGTTCAAAAGTTTTTAAAAGAATATACGGAGAGTCTGCACGGCGCAAAAGCAAAAGAAAAACCTGGTTTTATTGTGAGGCATTCATGATCGCGCGAATAATACTGACGAAGGGCGAAGAAAAACGAATTCGTATGGGACACCCGTGGGTGTACGACAATGAGGTTAAGCGGATCGCAGCCGGGTACGGCGACAATGCCGTGGACGCGGAACTTTCTCAGGGCGGAATTGCCGATGTAGAAACATACGACAAAAAGTATTTGGGACGGGCATTTGTGAATCCGGCCTCGAAAATAATTGCCCGCATATACAGTCCTTCAAAAGAAGGCGTAGATACGGGCTTCTTCAAGCGCCGCATACGCGCGGCGCTTGCGCGGCGAAGCGCCTTTGATCTGGGCCGCCAGTCGTGCCGCGCGGTCTTTGCCGAAGCGGACTTTTTGCCTGGTCTTATAATAGACCGCTATGTAGGCTGGGACGCGGAAAATATCAACGGCGTTAACGCCGGGCCGGGCCGTCCGCTTACGTTTGAAACGATGCTTGAAAGGTACGGACAACCTTCAATTTGGTTTTGTATGCAGATTCTGTCATTCGGTATGGATATACGGAGGGAACAAATAGTTACGGCCCTTAACGAAGCGGCTGGTGAATATTCAGGTCTCGTCGAAAAAAAATCTGTCAAGGCGCGTGCGCTTGAAGGGCTGGACTGCGGCGATGATACTGTTACAGGCCGCGTTCCCGCCGCCGGAATACTCATTTTTGAAAATGATTTTCCATTTATTGTCAGCCTGCTCGAAGGCCAAAAGACGGGGCACTTCCTCGATCAAAAACATAATCACAAGATACTGTACTCCATGATACGTGAAAAGTTTGTAAAAACAGGCCGTGTGCCGCGCATGCTTGACGCCTTTTGTTACTCAGGCGGTTTTGCCATACACGCCGCGCGGGCGGGCGCGGGCCAGGTAATCGCGGCGGACACATCGGAGGCGGCGCTCAGGGCCCTTGCCAAAAACGCCCTGATAAACGCGGTTGATACGGTAAAACCATTACGGACAGATGTATTTGATTATCTTGAAAAACTGGAACGCGCAAAGGAATGTTTTGACATAATCGTGCTTGATCCGCCCGCCTTCGCAAAATCCCACACCGCGCTTGATAACGCGATTCGCGGTTACAGGGAGATCAACATAAAGGCGATAAAACTTTTGTCCCCGGGCGGCCTGCTGGTAAGTTGTTCGTGCAGCCAGGCGCTTGACGAACAACGCTTTAGGAGGATGATCGCCTCGTCAGCCGCAGACGCGGACCGCCGCCTGTACGAGCTTGACTTTCGTTACCAGAGTCCCGACCATCCAATCCTCTCCGGCTACGATGAATCGCTGTACCTGAAATGCGGTTTTTACCAGGCCGTATGAGGCAGCCAGCGGCCTTTTAAATACGCCGGGCGGCCAG
>JAITAE010000268.1 GCA_031284295.1 Spirochaetaceae bacterium | reverse complement strand
GGCAACACCGTGACCCTGACAATTACCCAGACTTTAACTTGGTGGTGGAATTCAAGTACCTATCAAATAACCGACCAAAAATGGGAAAATTTGGGGGCGCAGATAACAGTCGATATTATCGGTGATGCAATAACCACAGGAGGAGTCCGGTTCACGAAAACGAGGTGAGGGGTCCCCATGCACCCGGTCAGGGTGCATGGGGGAGCCTTGGTTGGAGTGAAAAAGTACGCGAAGCGTACCGGGAAATGGTGAAGCATGACTGCGGACGTAAAAACAAAAACCTTGACCGGCCACGGCCTTGAGCTGAAGGTCGCGGCGGGGTACAAGCTCTAGCCGCAAGGCGCGCGCTTTAACAAGACGCGCCTTTTTTGTGCGCGGCAAATTCCGCAAACAAACACTCCGGCTCAACGCTCCGCGTTGAGCTTGGGAGTTTGCGCCGCGGCGCTACGCGCCGCTTACCGCAAACTCCAGGCGGTGTTGGGGGGTAGCGGAAGACCCGCAACGCGGGGCTGTAGCGAGGGCGCTAAAAACTTATTCTAAACAGCGGCCTGTTCCCGCGCCACAGCCTGCGGCATCTTCTACTGTACGCGCTCAACGTTTCGCGCGCCGTTATCGGGCTGGGGGCGCGACAGGAAAGCCCCTGTGTGCCGCGAGCGGCATGGAAATAGCGCCCCCCTTCCTATAAAGAATCATTGTGAACCTAGTAAAACACAAGGACAACAACTGACATACCTGTGTACTTTAAAGCCGCTGGCGGGGGCGGGCTGGCGAACAGATGACGGATACTATAGAATAATGCTTATGAAGCGCGCCGTTTTCCTATGTATAGCTCTGGCTGCCGGACTGCCGCTCGGCGCCGAAACAAAGATCGTTGAGACTGAAGGCGGCGGGGTCTTTATAGAAAGCGCGCCGGCGGCGGCAAAGGTGTTCATTGACGGCATGGAGCGGGGCGTGACGCCGCTTTCGCTGTCCGGCCTGAGCCCCGGCGTGCATACGTTGCGCGTTACAAAAGACTGGTACAACGATTGGACGGCGCGGATTACCGTTCCGGCGCGGGGGCGTTTGGAAGCTTTCATCGATCTGAGCCCTGCCGCCGGGACGATTGCCGTGAACATAACGGAGGACGGCAGTGATTTTTCCGGAAGCGCGCGTGTTTTTTTGAACGGGGTCGCGACTGCGGGGCGGGAATTCAGCGCGCCTGAGGGTTGGCGGACGGTTAAAGTGAGCGCTTTTGGACTACAGGACGCGCAGAAATCGGTTTTTGTTGTCCGCAATGAAAAAATAAGCCTTGAATTTAACCTGAAACGCGCCGCCTTTGAACTGGGCGGCCTGCGTATAAACCGTTCCGTATTCAACCCCGCCGGAAGCGGGGCGCAGAGTATGCTGGCCGTTGATTTTACCGTCAGCGCGCCTGGTACAGGCCGCCTTGTCGTGTTTGACGAGGAGGATAACGAGGTGTTTTCCGTCCCGCTCGGCAAATTTGAACAGGCGGAGCAGCGCTATGTTTGGGATGGCAGGGGCAAAAATGGGGAAATTCCGAAAGACGGCCTTTACAGAATCCGTATCGAGGCGGAAGGCGCCGGGGGTGAGGCGCGAGTGTCCTTGCCACTTGCGGTACGGGTAGATTCAACACTGGATGACAGGCCTTTGGCGCTTGGTTCGGGGCTGCCGGGCCTGTTTTACGTCCCCGTTTCCGACACGCGGAGCAGGGGGTCCTTTCAGCTTGAGGCCGGCATAGTTTTGGGTAAGCCTCCGGGCGAGATTCGAGGTTTTGACACGCTTCCGTTTTCGGCGGGCGTCTGCCTGACGCCCGCCGATACGTGGCAGCTTGCCGCAGCGGTAAATGTGCGGCCCGGTAAGGACGGAGCCGCAGACCCCGCCGTATCAGGCTCTGTAAAAAAAGAATTCCTTAAACCGGCGGGGCTTGCCCCCGGCGCGGCGGCTATCATCGCGTATGGCTGGGTAAAAGACGGGTTCGTGTCGGCATTTGGCATAAAATCCGGCCTCCAACTGAACGCGCCGTTCAGTTGGAGGCTTGGCCGGCGCTTTTCTCTGCATATAGCTCCCGCCGCGCTGTGGACGGGCAGGGACGGCTACCCGCAGGAGCCGATACCGCGCGTAGTAATCGCGGGCGGACTGCTCGGCCGTATCAGGCTAGTTTCCGCCGCTCTGTCGGTGCAGACGGTAAGCACACTTTCCGGCGGGGTCGAAGAATTCTGCCCGGTCGCGGCATCCGCCGAACTTCGTTTTACGCCGCCGCGTTCCGGCCTCAACTTTGGCTTGCTGGCCGGCGCTTTCTTCAATGGCGGTAACGGCGGCGCTTACGGCGGGCTTTCGGTAGGGGCCCTGTTCTGATGAATAAAATCGAAATTCTGTACGAGGATGACGAGTGTCTTGTGATAAACAAGGCGGCGGGGCTGCCGGTTCAGGGCGGCAAAGGAGCCGCCGTGAATCTGGACGCGCTTCTGGCGGCATCGTGGAAACCGCGCCCGCTTTTGACGCATAGGCTGGACAAGGATACTTCCGGCGTGATTCTGACGGCAAAAACGCCCGCCGCCGCCGCTCATTTTTCGCGGGAGTTTGCCGGTAAACGGGTCAAAAAGCAGTACCTGGCGCTGTGCCGTCAGCATAAAAACGCGATAAATGACCGGGAGGGGAGCATACATTCAAGCCTTGAGCGGAAAGGCGTGTTAAAAGACGCGCTTACTCGTTACAGGCTGCTCGAATCGGCGGGCGGTTTTGCGTTTTTCAGGCTCGAACCTGGAACCGGCCGTATGCATCAGATACGGCGACACCTTTCACAGAACGGACTGCCGGTAATCGGCGACGACAAGTACGGGGATTTTGCGTTGAACAGACGGCTTCGCGGCGAGGCGGGCATCAAAAAAATGCTGCTGCACGCATCGCGTCTTGCGCTCCCGCTGCAAAGCGGTCATATTCTGGACATAAGCGCCCCGCTCCCGGATTATTTCCTGGAAGCGCTCGCCGCACTACAAATCCCGGCCTTCACCGGCGGCGTTCAAACCGAAAAGGGCGATTGATTAACGGGGAAGCTCCCGCCACGCCAGGCTTTGGCCCGCCGAGCGAAATGTGGCGGGCGTCATAAACGCCGTCCGCTCAAGCTGAGCCGCTCACGACCGAAGCCGTGGCGCGGACAAAGGGCCATAGCGGGGCGAGACGGGTGGCGGCGTCAGCGGCGCTGTGCGAGTCGGTAAAAACCCCAAAACAGCTTGCGCCCGAACCGGAAAGTCCGCAAAAAAGCGCGCCGCACCGCTCTATATCACGCAAAACCGCGGTGTAAACATGGTTTACAGGCTCTGTTTCAAGAAAAACCGGCAAGAAATCGTTGGTAAAACGCCATTCCGACGGGCTTTTTGCCAATTCGGCTGGTAAATCTTTGCTTGAATATGTTTTTTGCGGCGGAATTGACCCGTCAACACCGCTCCGGTACCTTAGCCTGTAAGCGTCAAGCCGGTCAAACGCCTCTTTCGTGCCGCTTTCTATGCCGGGATTCACTATCACGATGTTCAGCGGCGGGGCCGCCGCCGCTTCTACAAGCTCGCCACGGCCCCGGACAAAGGCGGCGGAGTATTGAAACACAGGATCGCGCACAAACGCTTCCCCGGTAAGGCCGGCGAAGAACGGGACATCGCTGCCGAGTTCGGCAGCGATGTCCCGGAGCCTTTGCGGAAAAATCTCCGCGCCGGACAGCGTTTTCATGGCCAAAAGCGCCGCCGCCGCGTCCGAGGAAGCGCCGCCCAAACCCGCCGCCGCCGGAATCCGCTTGTAAACCCTTGCCCGCACGGCGCGGTCAAAACCGGTTTCGCGTTTGAACAACTTTATTGCGTGGTAAACAAGGTTCTTTTCCGGCGGCAGGGCGGCGAGAGCCCTGTCGAAGGGCGGCGGCAGCTCTGTTGTTTCTACATACACCTCGTCCCGCCCAGCGGCGTTCCCCGCGCCGCGGACAAGTTCGAAATCAAGCGTATCGCGGAGACTTAACGCGGCAAACAAACTTTCTATATCATGAAAACCGTCGGCGCGACATTCCCCAACCCAGAGGTAAAGATTTATCTTGCAGGGCGCGTCTATCGTAATTCTGCCGGGCATAGCATCAGCTTAACGTGTTTTCGCACCGGGGTCTAATACCCCGCTGCAAACTTGTTTGCAATGTAGCGTCCGCCCTCTGCGGCGGTAGGATTTTGCCGTCCCCGCGGGGAAAGGCGCTATTTACCACAGTTCTTCTATGATTCATAATACAGGGGGGGGGGGGGGTTAATCTTTCCAGGGAAACAGCAAACCGCGCAAAGTACGCCGGCCTGTTTTTTCACTTTCTTCAGACAAGACCGTATTCCAGGGAATATACCTGCGGTCGGAGCCGCTATTTTGTTCAAGCCAATCGTATTTCAAAAGTCGCAGGCGCAGGGCTTCGTCAAGAAAAAGCAGGACGCCTGCCGGCCCCGGTAATAGGAAAGCGCTTACCACCGATAAAGCGAGGAAGAGCAGCATCAGCAGCATTGTGCCGGCAAAAAAAAGCGGGTTGTCAACAAAAAGCAAAAAGCATTTTTTTATAATTTTGAAGGCGGTAACGCCAAGCCGTGCACGGGCTGCAAAAAAATATTGAAACGCTGTTACCAGCAGAACAAGAGTCCAGAAAAGCAGCGACGCGATAATGAGTCCCGCAACATTATTCAGCAGCAGGTAAAACGGAATTATAAATATAAACAGAAATACCCCGGCGCAAAAAAATATACCGAATACGATACCAGTTTTCCAGACGGAACGTAGCGCGTCAAAAAACTCGGTAAAGCCAAAACATGAATAATCGGAAATATTTTTTACGCATACAGCCGCGGCGGCAAGATATACGGAACACCAGGCGGCGCCGGCCAAAAATACAAGGCCCGAAACGGCGATCGGAAGCGGAGAAAACGCCTCCAAAAGCCGGTGAAGCAGCATGAAAAACGCGAAAGAAGCGATAAAACCAATGTTCAACAGGGCTATACGAAACGCATTGTCCCAAAGATCAAAGAATGTTTTTTTTAACAAAAACCCTGTCATAACTCAAACCCCATGCCGATATTATCGGTAGGAGTATTTGGCCTGTTTAATGAAGAAGTTTGATATTGTCATTATTTGCGCGGCGCTGGTAGTTTTTGTCCTCGCAGTATTTTTCTATCCTTCAAAAAAAATCAATTTTAGTCAGACAACACTGGTATTTTCGCAATGGTTGAACGATGACATGGATCAGGAAGTTCTTGGTAAAATAATTGACGAATTTGAAAAAAGCCATCCGGGTATCAACATTGTTCTTGAAAACAGGAATTACAGGAATCTAAAAACCGACTGCGCCGGCTATCTTGATATTATGCGCGGCGGCGGGGCCGGTGGAAATGAAAACAAAAAAGATACGCATAAATTCCCTGATATTATAACCGTAGACCCGTTGTGGTTTGATGATTCTGAAAAACGTATTTTGTTCGCGAATCAAAACGGCGGTGAAACACGGGAAAGCACGGCAACGAATGAAGTCTACACAAGGCCCTTGTACTCGTATTTTAACGCGCTTTTTTATAACATAAAAATCCTGGAAGATGCGGGCTTTGACCGTCCGCCCAAGACACGCGCTGAATTTGCGGATGTCTGCCTCAAACTCAAAGAAAAAAATATTTACGGACTGTCCGTCAGCGGGGATTTTTTTGCCGATATTTTTCCGTGGATATGGTCCGAGGCCGGTACAAAAACGCTGCAAACCATAAACGGCGAAAAAGATAAATTTGACTTTACCGAAAAAAATGTTGTTGGCAGCATGGATTTTTTTTACAAACTTAACAGCCAGAATACACTGGGACGGCCTCCGTTTATTAAAGACGATGATGAAAAGATAAATAATTTTACAGCCGGCAAAACGGCAATGATTACGGCTTCATCAAAACTAGTAAAAAAACTCAAAACACAGCATAAAGATACGCGCTTTGGAATAACAAACATACCGTACCCGGAAAATTATTCAGGGCGTCCAATATTCAGTATGAACTGCGTACACGCGGCTGTTTTGTCGTCAAGCAGTTATAGCGAGGCGGCGTTTGAATTTGTGGAATTTATCGGCGCGGCAAACGCGGTACTGGCGGCGGCGGCCGGCGCGACTTCCGACGATACCGCATCTTCCGTGTTTGGCGGCGTTTTGACGGATAACCTGTCTCCAGGCGAGCGGAACGGGACGCCGCTTGACACGATCCAGGCCAAGGCACAGAGTATGATTGAGAGCGCGGAAAGCGTTGACGACTGGAAACTTTTTTCAGCCTGCGCTTCGCTTGGTTCAATAGCCGCCGAAGAAATAAATTTGATGTTCAGGTACAAGCAGGGCGCGGCGGATACTGCCGAAACGATAAAAAACCGTTACAATTCTGTCGTAAAGTGATTCGGTTTACCGGAGTAAAAACACGACTTTTTCTGATTCTGTACTGCCTGCCTTTGGGCGGCTGCCTTTCGTCACGGAGTGAGCCCGTCCTCCCCGTCGTGGAAACCATTGTCCCCGCCGCTCCCGCCGGGCAGCCTCCGTCTCCGTATGTGGACCGCGCGGCGGACGGAATCAGTTTTACACCGGAAAAACTTCCTACCCTGCCCGTTCCCGCTGAGATCGGGATCATCTCCCGAAAAGACGCGAGCGCCGCGCCGGACGGCGGGGTGTATCTGTCCGGCCTCTTCCGCGCCGCCTACCGTGAGGCCTTGATGCGGGAAATGCCGCTGCTGGGCGCGCTTGGTATGGACGAGGCTCACCTCTGGCCCGAAAAATCGCGTCTTACCTGGGTACAGAACTGGCGTAGCGCTTCCCGGTTCTTAAATGACCCGTGGGGCATTGCGGGACTCACGCTGGCCGTATTAAATACGGCTGGCGATAAGGTTTTTACGGTGAGCGGGGATATACTGAATATGTACGGAAATAGCTCAGGTTTGGGCGGAGAAAACGGCGTGACCGGTTACGGTCCGCCTCTGACCGATGTTTTTTTCATAAAATTTACGGATATGACGCTGCCGGTTTACGCGCAACGCTTCTATAATGGGCTTATTTATGTTGACGGCATGGGAAAGAGTGTTTTTACAGCCGGGGAAGCGCCTTCAAACCTGATAAAAAGCGATGAAACTGTAGGATTCTACCCGCCGGACGATGCTGAACTGAGAAAAAAACTCAAATTTACGTTTGAAAAGGCATACAGAGGCATAATTGACAGGTATGAACGGCCTGTAAAAGCCGGCGGTCCCGTCGAATATTTGGATTTTGGCGGCGCGGCATGGCTCATTGAAACGGAAGAAGGCGCGGTTTCTATAGCGGGCCTATATGTTCAGCAGTATGACGGCGGCGAGTTCGCGGTGGTACTGCCTGTCCTTGCCGGAGGTGAAGATGTCGCGGAAGACAGCGTTTTTTGGTTTTTGAAGGACGCGCATACGATAGCCCCGCCTTTTTCCGCGATAATAAACGGAAGCGTCCGACTTCCCGGCGCGTTGGGAATTACGCCGCACCCGCTTGCCGGTCACGGTAAAACCCTTGAGTTTTTAAAAAGTTTGGCTCTTTACGGTATCCCTTTGACCGATTCGTTTGTTAATATAGAGACGATGGTGTTCTCACAGCGCTTTTCAAACGGCGTTTTTCGTGGTAGCATATTTTAATAGTTAAAACTGGAGACTGTATGAACAAACGCCGTGAGCGTAAAATCTTTTTATTAATGCTAATTTTTGCGGCAACGGCTTTTCCGTCAACCGCGCAAGAGTCTGATACCGGGGAGACCACGGAGACGCTTGAAAATGACGAAACCTGGGACTATGACGAAAATGAAGATATAGCGGACGGTGAAAGTGAGGATGGTGAAAACGAGGATGAGGAGGACGGCAACGCGAACTTGCCGATAACGACGAATTGGGGAGGGGGGCCGCTTACCGGGTATACGCGGGGGGACCAAACTTTTACTATAAGTCTTGGCGTTCTTTTTCCGTTGTTTTTTGTATCAAAATCCGGCGATCCGCTCGAAAACAAAATTTTTGTGGGCGGCGCGGGTTCGCTTGCCTATACATACTTTTTGAATCCGAATTTATTTATCGGCGGACTCCTGCAGGGGAGTTTTTCGCAGACCCTGGGAAAAAATTTTTTGTATCTGATACCGATAGGCTTTACCGCGGGATACCAGTTTGTCATGTGGAATCGTTTTGAATTTCCGTTTTCGATAACGGTAGGCGGCATGACTGAGCAGTACCTTACCTACAACGGTTACTGGATCTTTTTTAAACCGCAGGCGTCAGCTTTTTACAGATTTAACAGCGACTGGTCTTTTGGTCTGAATGTCGCGTGGTGGCTCGTACCGCAGTGGACAAACGAGCCGGAAAGGGACGCGTCCGGCAACTTCCTTGAACTGACTCTCTCCGCGCGCTATCATTTTTAGGAGCGATATGAAAGGTATACATACAATTTTATTTATCTCATTGTTTTTTTGGGCGTCCTGCAACCAGGACCCGATATTCACGATGATTTCCAACGAGGTGGAGCCCAAGGACCCGCTTATAAACGGGTCGCCGTCAAAAATTGTAAAAACCAGTGATGGGACCACCGAGACCATCTATGTAGCCAACGGTAAACTTTGGAAGTACTCAGTCGGCGGCGGCGGCTGGTCGCAGGCCGGCGGACCGTCCAATGTTTACGATATTGCCGCTGCGGGTCCGGATTTGTATATGTTGAGCATAAGCGAAAGCGGCTGTTCGGTTTATAAAAGAGGTACGTCGGGAACATATACGCAAATTCCGAATAACAGCGGCTACAGCATGATTCAGGGTATATACAGCAATGGCGACGGACTTTATGCGGGCGGTATGGATGGCGGGGCGTACGCGATTCTGCATATTGAGAGCGGTGTACTCAAAGTTAAATATCCCATAGGCAGTCCGTTGACAGGCGTTGCCGGGAATTATTACGCCACGGCCCGTGGTGTATACACAATCGACGGAAATACACTTGTTAATTCGACATCCGGCTATACGATTGCGGGCATCATTGATGCTGAGACGGGCAAAATTATCGCGGTAAGCAGCGGCGGTATGATATTTGAGATTACTTCCCCGACTTCCGTAAAAACTTATGAGACAGGCAATAATTTTACAGGCGCCCTCGCCGTGTACACGCCGA
>JAITAE010000240.1 GCA_031284295.1 Spirochaetaceae bacterium | reverse complement strand
GCTATGCCTTCGATGTGGCTGCTGCCAAACATGGAGGTAACGACGGCATCGTCAACCGCCGTCCATGATACGCCGTCTGTGGAATAGGCCGCAGCCTGTACTCCGACCGCGACAAACTTCCCGCCGCCGTAGGCTATGGCGTTGATGGTGGTGCCGCCCAAGGCGGTACCACCATCAAGGTAATGGTCAAACTTGGTCTGTTCAGCGGTAAGCGCCGTCCATGTCAGCGCGTTGACGGGGCCGCCTCCGCCGCCGCCGCCGTCATCGCCGTCATCGGGCTCGCCGCAGCCTGCGACAACCAATCCGAATGTCAGCGCCATTGCCAACATTCCCAAAACTAAACCTTGTTTCTTCATAGAAACCTCCATTGCGGGTTCCACCCCGCGCGCGGTTGCGCAATGCTTCGCATTGCGTTGTCCCGCCTGACAAAGTATTCCGGCTACGCCGGAACCGGTATGTTCACCGCCCTATGCGGGTAACATCTAAACGAAGCCCCCTCCGCCACTGAGGCCGGAGGGCGGGGGCCTATCCGCACCCTCCGGCAACGCCGGCGGTGGGCTATTTTGTAATGTCGGTGATTACAAGCTCGCTCCCTTTGATTTCCACACGGTATGTATGTCCCGCAAGAAAATCATGGGTTGCGGTCGGTGGTTTAGCGGAAGAAGCGCCAAGTCCAATTTTCATTCCGGTCAAGGTGTGCTCCCCGGCGGGAATATCCACTTTGAATTTACCGCCGAGCTGACCGAAGAAACTTTTGTCATACCAGTTGACTTGCTGACCGTCAAACGAGTTGACCGTGTTCGCGCTAACACCACCACGATGCACGACAATGTGCGCGTCCTGTTCTACAGGAGCAGAGGTGTCGTACCTCCCGCCATTGGTAGCGCAGCCCGCGACAACCAACATGAACGCCAGCGCCATTGCCAGCGTTCCCAAAACTCACACTCGTTTCTTCATCGAAACTCCTTTCGCGGGGTTCCACCCCGCTCGCGGTCGCGCAATGCTTCGCATTGCGTTATCCCGCCGTCATTTTTTTATGTATAACCGCACAAGCGGATACCATACTCTTTACGCGCCCCGCAGTCTCGCTATCTCCGCTATCCCCAGCGCCAGTTCAATAATCGTGATATGGTTGTCTTTGACGTATTTCAGGACCGTTTTCCCTTTCTCAAGCCAGGACGTGTTTTCCTTCAGGCAGTCCGACAGGGCTTTCCGGTTTTCCCCCGCCCTGTCCGCTATGGCCTTATACAGGGTGTGGTCCGTTCCCCGGCGCCGCAGGAGCAGGGCAAGGAGGGCGTAGTCCTTTACCTTGACCAGTTCGCTGTTAAAACCGGAATCCGCATAATGGCCCATGTCCTTGAGGGACTGGGCAAGGTCCAGGCGCAGGACGGGGTCTTCCAGCACAAAACTCACAAAGCCGTTTTCCCCGGGATGGACAAGGGTTTCCCCGTCACGAAGCCGGTCAATGATTTTGTCGATGTTTTGATCGAGACCGCCGCCGGGGCGGTATTTGTAACGCGCGTCCACCAGATAGCCCTTGAGCCGCGTCTCGTTGATGCCCAGGGCGTCCGCTGCGGCGCGGTTGTTCCTGCTGTCGATAAGCGCGTGGTCATAGAGCAGTTTGATGAGCAGGCATTCCGTGTCCCGCTTGCTCATGGAGCCGAAAGGGACTTTTGCAAATTCCGCGAAGAAGCCGTCAAAAAAAGCGGCCTTGGTTTCGCCGGAAATCGTTTTGCCGGTTAATTTCATAGAAACTCCTTTGCGGGTTCCACCCCGCTCGCGGTCGCGTAATGCTTCGCATTGCGTTATCCCGCCGTCAAAATTATTCCGGCTCCGCCGCGTCCTTCTCTGCCTGAGTGGGCCCAGAACCCCCGCCGCCTGTATCGCAAGGAGCTCTTTGCGTACTAAAGCGCCGGCAGACCTGTTGGGTGTCTCTCGCCTTGTGCTTTATATTTATTCTCTATTTCTTTTATTATTTCAATCATTGAAAGATTTTTTGTATCGTCATAAAATTTTTCTTTGTTTTTCCATGTCTCTTCCAATGCCTTCTCTAATCTATCATTCTTCAAAATATACCTCCAGCGGATTTGCCATCCTGAAAGGATAATTATACCCCAGTGTTTTATTGGCTATTATTATCTTTTGCTCTTTATTTACATTTGCTAAATGCTGAAAATTCCAACTTAACAAAATATCCATCTGAAATATAGTTGAATATGCCACATGCAATGAATCAGCGATTTTCTTTTTGGGGATTATTCCAGTTTTAATATAGTTTTCCCCTAAAAATGCAATGTCTTTTATTATTTCATTTTCCGCAATTAAAGTTTTTATATTTGTATATTTTTCAAATGTTCCCAATAATCTATCGCGCTGTTCTTCATCTTCTGTTTTATTTATTTCATCAATTACAATATTTGAAATATATGTTTCAATTTTATTTTTTAGGACAACATTCTCAAAAAACACTTCTGTTGCTTTTCTATAGTCAGGAGAGTCTTCAACATATAAAAAATTTATTATACTCGTGTCCAAGTAAACCTTTAATTTATTCGTAAAATAGTACCCCTATGCTTTTTGTTATTGTAAAACGAATATCCAAGAGCGTCAAGCATTATTTCAAGATTGTCGCTAACAAGTGATAAGTTCACCCTCTGAAGCAACGAGGGAATCGTTCACCCCCTCGGCTAAAATAGGAGGATGAAATATATGATGAGCAGCAAAGAGCTGGCCCGGCTGGCGGT
>JAITAE010000108.1 GCA_031284295.1 Spirochaetaceae bacterium | reverse complement strand
GCGCCGCTTGCCGCAAATCGCCTATTATTCGCGTTAATTCGTTTAATTCGCGGACCCATTCCGGGGTTGCGGCGGATTGGGGGCGCTAAAAACTTATTCTAAACAGCGGCCTGGTCCCGCGCCACAGCCTGCGGCATCTTTGACTGTACGCGCTCAATGTTTCGCGCGCCGTTATCGGGCTGGGGGTAGCGTAAGACCCGCGCAGCGGGGCTGTAGCGAGGGGGGCGCGACGAGGGGGCCCATATATGCCGAAGGCGGTATGGAAATAGCGCCCCCCTTCATATTAAGAATCATTGAAGACCTGGCAAACAGCAGGGACAACACCTGACATACCTGTGTACTTTAAAGCCGCTGGCGGCCTGGCGGGGCGGCATCAGGGTTTTTCCGGGGCGAATTTTCCTGTAGATATAT
The DNA here is from genome assembly GCA_031284295.1 of Spirochaetaceae bacterium. Lineage (GTDB taxonomy): Bacteria > Spirochaetota > Spirochaetia > Treponematales > Breznakiellaceae > JAIRMY01. The sequence goes on along the minus strand of JAITAE010000108.1, from coordinate 5,145 downwards.
TTGCGGGAATGGGGTAGAATATAACGAATGTGGACTTTTTGTTCAACAAGCGATTGCATGGAGGTTTTTGATGAATTTTACTAGCGATTTGGTTAGGAATGTCTCTATTTCCGGGCATGGAGGCACAGGAAAGACATCCCTGTTCGAGCGGCTGCTTTTTTCGGGCGGCGCTATAGCGAAGCCGGAAACGGTTGAGTCCGGCAAGACCGTGAGCGATTCGACGCCGGAAGAGCTTGAGCGCAAGATTTCTATACATGCGGTCATGGCTAATATCGTGCGCGGCGGCAAAAAGATAAACATTTTCGATACGCCCGGCGCTGCGGACTTTGTCGGCGACGTGATTCCGACATACCGCGCTTGCGAATTCGCGCTTGTCGCGGTGGATGGCAAACCGGGCGTCCAGATTGAGACAATCAAGTTGTGGCGCAACCTGGATGGCCGTAAAAAGCCCCGGGGCGTGGTGGTCACCAAACTGGACGATGACAAGGCGGATTTTGAGCGCGCCCTTGCCGACGTGAAAGAGAAATTCAAAGTGAACGCCGTGCCGTTTACGCTTCCGCTGGGCGGCGGCTCGGCTTACAGAGGCGTTGTCGACGTGCTAAATCAAAAGGCCTACATTTCGGACTCAGCCGGCGTCGAGAAGGAAACCGCTGTGCCGGACGATGCCGGGGCCGCGGTGGCGGAGGCGCTGGAAAAAATTACCGAGGCGGCGGCGGAGGGTGATGACGCGCTGATGGAAAAATTCCTTGATTCAGGGGTTCTGGAAACATCCGAGATACTGACCGGGCTTGCCGCCGCCCTTGCCGAAGGCAAATTTGTACCGGTGTTCGCGTCCTCGGCCCTGAAGAATTCCGGCCTTCTGCCGCTGCTCGACTTTTTGGCCGCAGTAGGGCCGGCCCCCTCCACGGCGAGCGACCTTGCCAGGCCCTCAGGCGGCGGCGAGGACAGGGTTGTCCCTCTGGAGCCTGCCGCCCCGCTAAGCGCCCTTGTGATCAAGACAAATTACGATCAGTTTTCGGGAAAACTGTCGTGGGTCAAGGTTGTAAGCGGTAAACTTGTCTCCGATTCCGATGTTTTGAACGTTACGGAGGGCAAAAAAGAGCGTGTCGGCAAGCTTTTTACCTGCATAGGCAAAAAACTGGAGGAGATAAAGGAGCTTAACGCGGGGGATGTAGGCATTATCACCAAATCCGCAACGATGAAAACCAACGATACGGTAGCCGCCTCCGATCCAGGCTGGCGTTTTGTACCCCTCCGCCTGCCCGCGCCGGTTCATTCTGTCGCGGTAAACGCCGTCGAAAAGAAGAATGATGATAAACTGGGCGACTTTTTTGTCCGTGCGGCGGAAGAGGACCACACATTCCGTTACGAATTCAACTCCGAAACCAAGGAAACCGTCATATCCGGCATGGGTGAGCTTCATATCAACATGATTCTGGAAAAGGCGAAGCAGAGTCAAAAGATAGATGTGGTGACGAATGTTCCCCGCGTCGCGTACCGCGAGACGATTACCAAAACGGCCAGCGCCGAATACACCCATAAAAAGCAGACGGGCGGGCACGGGCAGTACGGCAAGGTCGTGCTGGAGATCGCCCCGCTCGCCCGCGGCGAACAGTACAGGTTTATCAACGCTATTTTCGGCGGCGCGGTACCGAAAAACTACATCCCCGGTGTCGAAAAGGGCGTCACCGAAGGTATGGCGCACGGCGTGATGGCCGCTTACCCGGTTGTCGATGTCGAGGTTAAAATCGTGGACGGCAAGTATCATCCGGTGGATTCCTCCGAACTGTCGTTCAAACTCGCTTCGCGGAACGCGTTCCGCGAGGCGATGAAGCTGGCCGCCCCCGTGCTGCTCGAACCTATCATGAATCTGACCGTCTTCGTTGAAGGTAAGTATCTGGGTGATGTGATGAGTGACCTTTCCGGCAAACGCGGCAAAATTCAGGGGGAATCATCGCTTGGCGGCGGCATCGAGGAGGTAAAGGCCCAGGTTCCCGCTTCGGAACTGCTCCGTTATTCGATAGACCTGCGTTCTATAACGAGCGGTACGGGCTCTTTCGGCGTGGAATTTTCCCACTATTCGCCAATCTCCGGCAAAATTGCCGAAGAAGTTATCAAAGCGGCGGCGGCCTTCAAAATCCAGGAGAGCGACGATTGAACGCCAGCCTTCAGGAATACGGCAAGCCCAGCCTCCGCTGTCCGGCCCGCCCGCGGTTTTGTGTCCGCGCGGCGGGTTCCACTACACAAGCAGCGGGGCGGTCAGCCGCTTAATATACGCGGGTAGTGGTGTGGCTGTCCTTTATACCATCGCAATGAAAGTGATAGTCCTGTTTCTACATTAAAATACATAAACTGCGATCCGGCTACAAATTACATGGTAATCTCTGTAAATGTAAAATCGCTTGCCGCCCCATATTGAATTCTTTGCGGGACCGGGGTAAACTTCCTTTCAACCGAATCGTGTCTACCTTATTCATTGTCGCAAGCCCTATTGGCAACTTGCGGGATATAAGTCTCAGGGCGCTTGATGTGCTTAAGTCTGTTTCGCTGGTAGCGTGTGAAGACACCAGGCGTACCTTAAAGCTATTGACTCATTTTGGCATAAGGGTTAAGCTGGTTTCGTGCAGGGCGGCTAACGAACGTAAGGCTGCGGCAAAGCTTACCGGGTATCTGAACGATGGGATCAATATTGCCTATTTGAGTGATGCCGGTAGTCCGGCCCTAAGTGATCCTGGCGCGGTTCTGGTGCGGTTTGCGGCGGACGCGGGGCACAGCGTGGTTCCAATACCGGGGCCTTCGGCTTTTGCCAGCCTTGTCAGCGTTGCCGGCGCTGCCGGCAGGACGCTTGTTTTTGATGGTTTTTTGCCGCCAAAAACCGGAAAACGCCGGTCACGCCTGAAAGAACTCTTAGATGACGGCGCCGCCTTCGTTCTTTACGAATCGCCGTTCCGTATTCTAAAACTTTTATCGGATTTGGCCGAATTTGATAGTGATCGTTATGTCTGTATTGGTCGTGAGATGACCAAGCTGCACGAGGAATTCCTCAGAGGTTCCGTATCGGATGTTTTATGTACTTTACAGCAGCGTCCGGAACAAAAAGGTGAATTCTCTGTTTTTGTTTCGGCGCGGCCCGCAAAGGAAGGCAGGAACATTTAGGAGTTTGTTGAACTTCAGCGCAAAATCGTATATTTTGCAATTTATTGCAAAATATACCTTGTAAACATCAAAGCGGCCTGTCAATCGAGATTTTTTACATATTTATGCAAAAAACAAACCAAATGAGGCAGGAAGCTTGGAGTTTGAGTGTTTACGGAGGTTAGGGAGGGAGGACTTGCGGGTTTACGGCGATCAAACCGTGCCCGCGGGTGGTCAGGCACGGCTCCGCGGCGCTTAATGGCGGCGGTGTCTTTTAGTACCTGAGTCCTCATTTTTATTTAATAATTATCGAGTTTTGCCGATAATTGATGTAGGTAGGATTTAATATGACAATCGGAAGGACAGGTCCAATAGAACAAGCTCGACCCCTTAATGAGGGTGGAAGAGTCGCCGTGGCGGGTAAGGCCGCCAAACCTGATGTTACGGTTAGTATTTCAAACGAAGCTTTCAAAAAAGCCGACTGGCTCAATGCGATAGAGCTTGTTTCCGCCGCTCCTGATGTACGTGGAGATCGCATTTCCGAACTGAAGGCGAAAATAGACGATCCTGCTTATATCAACGAAACTCTCTTGAACGGTACCGTCGATAAAATTATTGAAGTTTTATGGCCTAATGGCGGCGACAAACTCAAACTCTAGTTTACCCGCCGCCTTTCTCCTACTTAATAAGATACCCGGAATCACTTCGTTTAGGGCGCTGGCCCCGGTAAAACGGGCTCTGGCGTCCGGAAAAGTGGGGCATACCGGTACGCTTGACAAATTTGCGGGCGGGCTTCTTGTTGTCCTGACGGGCAGGGCTCTTAAACTTAGCGCGTTCTTTACAAACTGCGACAAACATTACGAGGCGCTTATACGCCTGGGCATCGAAACGGACACGCTGGACCTTGAAGGCGCCGTGGTTGCCGAAGCGCCGCCGCCCTCAAAAAATGCGTTGGAGGTGGCCCTGGAGCGCTTCCGCGGGCCCATAATGCAAAAACCTCCCGCTTTTTCGGCCATACATCTGGACGGCAAACGCGCCTACGAGCTTGCCCGTAACGGCCTGCCCGTCAATATGACGCCTAGGTCAGTTACAATTCACGAACTGACGCTACGGAGCTACGAACCGCCGTTCGCGAGGATAGGCATTCTCTGCTCTTCCGGTACCTATATCCGGGCGCTGGCCCGCGATATAGCCGTATCCGCCGGTTCATGCGCGCATCTTGCCGGGCTTACCCGTACCCAGTCGGGCCCTTTCAGGCTGTCGGATGCGCTCACTTTGAACGACTGGGAAAATTCAAATCCTGACGACATACGCGGGGCGTTGCGTCCGATAGACGAGGCTGTCTTTGCCGCCCTCTCCATACCGGTACGCGATGTTGACGAAAAAACAGCCGCCGCCATGCGCCAGGGCAAACCGGCGGACAGCTTCATTCCTCCGCCGGGGAATATCCCGGAACAGTCCGCGATATTTTGCGGCAACGTTTTTATCGCGCTTATAGAGTGGAGACCCCCCGTCACGCCGAATCAGGCAAACAATACAGGCTGGCGCTATGTGTTTGTTGTTTGACCCGTATTACGCCGCGTTGACTTGCCCTGAAAATACGGGGCGAATTGAACCTCTATCAAGTATTTGAATGACAAACTGGTATCCCGACAGCAATACAAATACCGGTTTTCCCGTGCGGAGATCCTATTCAGGACACGAATATCCGCGCAAGGGATAGAAGCGGAATAACGCCGCCCGGCGCGGTAGCGCCATGCGGCGTTCATTGTAGCGGATAGCCCGGTCGCCGCGTAGCGGCGGTGCGCCCAAATTCTAAAACTAAATCTACAGTTTGAATGATGCCGGGATACTAGCGGTTTGATTAGACTATAAAGATAAGGTACTCTGATTACACTGATTTTCACGGATTATGAGGAGTTTGAGTATGAAAAGTCTGTATTAATCCGTGCGATTTGTGTAAATAGTAATGTTTTTATGAAATATTCATTACATTCATAACGGAAGGGC
>JAITAE010000070.1 GCA_031284295.1 Spirochaetaceae bacterium | reverse complement strand
TCCGAAGGCGGGTCAGTTCCTCGTCCCGCGGCCGTCCGTGTCCGGGGAAGGGTGGCAAGCCGGAGCCTCCCGCCTCCCGCGCCTGCTGTATCCACCGGTGGAGCATGTTCTCGTTGATACCCAAATCCGCCGCCACCTGGCGCACCGGCTTCTCGTGCTTCCCTGCCAGCGCCACCGCTTCGGCCTTGAATTCCTTCGGGTATACCCGCCGCTCTTTGTCTTTCGTTCCCATATTTTCCTCTCCTCCTGGTATATCTCACGCTTATCTTTACGCCTACCAGATGGGGTAAGGTCCAGGAGATCGGTAAAGGCTGGAAGGTATTTTAGGCCCCTTATAGGGGCTCTATCCATTCAAGCCACCACCTTTGGTGGTGGTTGTTGACTCAGCGAGCCCGTCAAAACCAATTGACCGTGCGCTAACGCGCACGGTTTTGGAAAAGCCTCCGCCAGCAATTGTTATTATGCGCCGCAGGGGGTCCGGGGGTGCAACCCCATATGCACTAATTTAACAAACATTGCACATCTGGTACCGTATTCCCTGCTTTCGTTTTTCACATTCAAGACGTTTCGCTATCTGCTCGTAATCTTCAAGTATCCGCAATCCCAGATTAGCCCTCAATACCAAATTAACGAACGCCGTTTCACGCCATATACCGCGGCTGGTATTCGATCGGGTTACAGGAGGAAAAAGAAGCCTTCGCTAGAAGGCTTCTATATAACAAAGCAACCATCATCTTGCCGTTCAGCCACGCCCGCGACAGCCGCCGAGCGCCGCCCGGAGTTTTTAATTTTTGCCGCCATAGCGAATACCGCGCCGACCTGCGCTATGACGGCAATCTGCGTGTAGCCCATAATGATGGTAACATGGTTTCCGGCAAAAAGCGAATTGGCCACTGTCGCCCCGCTATGCCGATAGGCACAATGGCCCAGTGCAGACCGAATATGACCATCATCTGCCAGAACGCGCCTATGATAAGGCCGAGAATAATCGGGCCTGCGAACTTCACGGCCGTGATACTTTGAATACCCACCTGAATCCCCAAGCCGATGATGCCGAAGACCGGCCCGACGATGAGGAACATCAGCGGGATCGAGATTACCAGCGTGAGGAAGGGCCCTAGAAAATTCTTTACCGCGGAAGGCAGCGTTTTTCTAAAATGCTTGTACAGTTTACTTGCCCCGTACACGGCAAAAATCGACGGCAACACGGTGCCGCTGTACCGCACCATGATCAGAATGTCCCTGCCTAAAAACTTGTCCACAGAGCAGGGGCCAAACGGATACTTTTCCATTATTGTCGGGTAAACCAGCGCACCGCCCGCCGCGTGAAGCACCGTGTACGACATATCGCCGGAAGCCGCCCATCCGGGAAATACGACCGTGAATATGGCCGGCACACCTTTTATTCTGCCTATGCCCATCAAAGCGGCCAGAATCGGCGTAAACACGTCGCTTATCGTACCGATAAGCATATCGCCCAGCGATTGCCTTTCACACACACCAGAGGTCAGCGCGCCGGTGGGCGTGCCCAGTTTTTTCAAGTTCGACAAAAACCTCGTGGACATTGTTGCCGATAACCACCTGATACAAACCGCCAGCCTTTACCACGCTTACAACGCCGCTCGTGACTTTCACCGCGTCATCGTTTGCATTAGCCTGATTCGCCAACGTGAACCGCAGCCTAGTCGCGCAGTGAACAACACTCCTGATGTTCTCTTTACCGCCGACACCGTCCAAAACGCCTTGCGCCGTTTTTACAAAATCCTTAGCCATCTTTAAGTCTCCTTATATTGATTTATATCAGAATCGCTAGTCGCGATTATTCTGCCTATATAAAGCCTAAAAAAGAAATATCATTGTTCGTAAGCTGCTACCCGTAGTCTTTTTCTATAAAGGAGCGACTTTTTCAGCGCAGGTAAAGGCTTAATTGTGACGCTTACGCAACAGGGTGTTCCGCATAGTCGCGGGTATTGAGCTGAAGGCGCGAACGGCGGCCTTGTTCAGCGTCACCGCCCTCTTGTACGCCATTACTTTTGCCAACAGAAACTTTGTTTTTCGGTCGACAAACGTGGCTATATAGGCCTTTTTGCCGGCACTTTCAATGGTATCACCCTCCCAATCACCGACACGCCACTTCTCGTCAACGATAATCGGACGTTCTTCGATGGAAACACGTCCGATTATCTGTCCATGCCGGTCTTTTTGCTTAAACCAGCGAGGCTTTCCTCCCCCGCCGGATTACCGTACATAGGCGTTTACTTTGGTATAAGTATTCATGGACTACACGGCATTTATGGCAAACCCTGATAATTTTTGAAAATCAGTGTAATCTGTGGACGGCGTCCGCCGGCGATAGGGTTGACAGCGGCACTTTCCGCGTGCTAATCTTACCCAGAATAACTCGAAATAATTTCGAGAACTTATTAAGGAGTGTAATATGAGTTATTTTAAATCAAAATTTCTTGAACAGGCAAGCCACAACCGTCTGTTAAAATCATTATGGCAGTTGGTGCCTTACAGTATGAGGTTTCATGTTTATCAACGGTTTTCACTTATTTCCAATGATACTAAACATCTTATCAATAAAATGGAAAAACTTACCAAAGTGTTAATCGAGATATTTGAAAAAGAACCGGACCTTGTAGCCGGCATTGAAAAAAAAGAAGAAGTATTAAAGTTTTTAAAAAAGAATAAATTGGCGCATCCCTCTCCTGAATTTCTTGAAATATGGCTTCAAAAAGATTCCGGCGCGGAGTCTGTGTTTAACTTTAACGGCGCGATTTTTCCACGGCTGAGCAATGACGACCTCGAAAGTTTCCAGCCTATGTTTCCCGATACATTTTTATTCAGCCTGTTTTTTAATGATAATTATTCCAGCACTATGGTTGAACGGCTGGAAAGCCTTATGCACGAGGGGCCTTACGGGTACACTTCAGGAAATTTTGATGTTACGGTAAAAGCGGATGACACCGTTATAGATGCGGGCGCGTGGGTTGGGGATTTTAGCGCTTATGCGGCGGCGCGAGGCGCATCGGCGTATGCTTTTGAGCCGTCTCAGACTGTGTTCAACGAACTGCAAAAAACCGCTGCTCTCAATAATAATAGGGGGGGGGGGGGGATTTACCCGGTAAATAAAGGGCTTGGCGATGCTGACGGCGAACTTGAGCTGTTTGTATCAGATTTTAGTGAAATCTCTACTGGAGGTACTATTTTAAAATCTGAAAGTAATTCAAAAGGTACTTCCGAAAAAATAAAAATTACTACGCTCGACAATTTTGTCCACGAACAGAATCTAAAAAAAGTTGATTTTATAAAAGCCGACATTGAAGGCGCCGAGCGGGATATGCTGAAAGGAGCGCGTGGCGTATTAAAAGATTTTGCCCCTAAATTAGCGCTTTGCACATATCATTTGCCGGATGACCCGCAGGTATTAGAATCTTTAATAAAAGACGCGAATCCAAAATACCGCGTAAAACAAATAAGCAAAAAACTTTTCGCGTCCGTGAATGACGGATAATGAACGGCACCCTGTTTAAAACTTATGAACTCATGTTACGCACAGCGGACACTCTTTGCGGACTGCGAATCGGCGGAAACCATGAGGTTCTTGAACAAGTCTAATATAAACCACTAACTACACTAACTTTTGAGGTTAGAACCATAGTTTGTGCATGAAATTCGTGAGGTTCGCGGTTAAATTTCTTCGGTATTTGACTGCGGGCGTAAGGCGAGTTATTAAACAAACTTCTTCTCACCGCAAGCGGTCCAACGCGCAACGTTGAGCCGCTTGCCTATCAAGCCCGATACGGCTACAGTTATAGCATGAAGGTCGCGTTAATTTTAGGCAGCGCAAGCGATTTGCCTGTCGCGGAAAAGGCGTTTCTTACACTGAAGAGTTTTGACATCGAGTACGAGGCGCGTATCATGAGCGCCCACCGGACGCCGGAGGACGCGGCGGACTTTAGTCGTAATGCCCGTGAGCGGGATTTCGGCGTGATAATCGCGTTCGCGGGGATGGCGGCTCATCTGGCGGGCGTTATGGCGGCTCATACGACGCTGCCGGTGATAGGCGTGCCTTGCAAGGGTGGCGCTATGGACGGGCTTGACGCGCTTCTTTCTACGGCGCAGATGCCGTCCGGCGTGCCTGTTGCCACGGTCGCGCTGAACGGCGGCGTGAACGCGGCCTTGCTTGCCGCTCAGATTCTTTCACTGGCCGACAGCCGTATTGCCGGAAAACTCATCGCCTACAAACAGAGCCTCGCGGACGATGTTCGGAAAAAAGACGCGGAGTTGGCGGCGAAAAATGTTTCGCCGGGGCGGCCTGACCTGTAGTGGGGGTAATGGAGCAGACCGGAGCGAACGTAAGTGAGTGAGGACTGCGGAATTAGGGGGAGCAGCCCGCCTGAGCCTGCGCCAAATAGCTGAAAAATGCGCCGGAATAGACTAAATTGCTCCCCCTACAGAACAAAAGGAAATTAAATGAGCGGTAAATACAAAAAGTTGGAAAAACTATACGAAGGCAAAGCGAAAAAAGTGTTCAGGACGGACGCGGACGGCGTGTATATTGTGGAGTACAAGGACGATGCGACTGCCGGTAACGGCGCGAAAAAGGGCGTAATTCATGGTAAGGGCGTGATAAACAATCGCGTTACGAACCATCTGATGCGGCTTCTGGAGGGCAGGGGGATCCCTACGCATTTTATCGAGGAGTTGAGCGAAACGGAGACGGCGGTGCGGCGGCTCGATATTGTCCCGCTCGAAGTGATTGTCCGCAACATCGCGGCGGGTAGTCTCTCCGCAAGGCTGGGGCTGCCTGAGGGTACAAAACTGGATTCCACCGTGCTGGAATACTGCTACAAGGATGACGCGCTCGGCGACCCGATGGTGAACGAATACCACATTGCCGCAATG
>JAITAE010000055.1 GCA_031284295.1 Spirochaetaceae bacterium | reverse complement strand
CATGGTAATGCCGTCATTTGCGCCTATGTCTATGTAAAACCCGTCTTTCTTGCCATTAAAAAACAAATACGCGAATAAGTCCTGGTTTACTTGTCCGTAAAATTGAAAGTTATTGTCCTTCGTCATCATTCTGGCAAACATACAGGTCAGAGCATTCATTTGGTAACGCAGCTCGCTTATCCGCGTTGTCTGCGAATTTACATTATCTTCAAGATAGCCGGTTAACTTTCGTTTAATTTTCCTTGGAAAATACTTAATAAGCTTGATAATTAAACGCTCTTTGCGATCATTCATTTTATAAACCACCTCCCAAATTTTATCATCAACACTGGGCAGTGCGAAAGTAAAAGCGAAAGACATTTAAAGGCAGACGCCTATTAAAAGCCTGCGGTTAATGCGGGTAATTCAGGCGTTTAGGACAAGGTACTGTATCACGGTATGAGCGTCTGATATACTTTTTTAATGCAGGCAATCTTGTGCCGGTCTATGGCGCTGTACATATTTCTTTACCAGTTACGCTTGCTTGCCGCCGATCTTTCCGATACGACTGTCTTTATCGCCGCCATACTGGGCGCCTTCGTAAGCGCGTTTGCCCTCCACCTGCTGAAGAAAGGTTTATCCGGACACGGCAAGTTGACCCGGCCAGGCGACCCGGCGCATATCCGGCCCAGTAGTTTTTGGGGCGGAAGCCGTGTAGAGGATTCCGCGGGTGGAAATGCGGGTGTACACCGGCTTCTGCCCGGGAACAACGCCCCTTTCCTGATTGCGATAATCCTGATACCTGTTGCGGTACGCCTGATGATAGCTTTTCCGCGCCTGCTTTCAGGCGGCGCGGATATTAACAGGATGATACTATTCGATTCGCTGCTCTTAAATTATGACCGTAACGCCTTTGTTACGACAGCGCCGTTTTACTGGACGGCGTTCAGCACATTTCTTTCGCTGCAGGCGCGGCGGGCGCTGCGTTTTTTTGCGGCAGCCGACTGCGCCCTACTATTAGCCGTCTTTTCAATAGCCGGCAGCGTTTCCATATACAGCCTGCCGTTGCTGCGAATCATGGTTTTTGCGGCAATAATTTTTTTTGAGCTTGCCGCGCTGATACTTTCATCGCCGCCCGAAATGCGTCCGCAAAAAAAAGATTACGCCGCGTCCATCGGTGTTTTGCTGCTGCTTGCGGCATTCTGCGGCGCCATACTCGTGCGCCCCCTACAGGAACGGGCGCTTGAACAGGGCGGCGGACTCTTGCAGCCCAAACTATTCAGTTTCGATTTTGCGCCGTACCTCCGCCTTGAAGACGAAATCAGCATGAACGACGATTTGATATTCGTTGTCAGAAAAAGCTCAAAGTACGATACGGAGACGAGTGACGAAATTCCGTCAACCATCGACACTGATGGTAATTACGATCCGGAAAACGATTACAGCTACATGGTTAACTATTCGGACAAGCACTACCTGATGCGCCGTTTTGTGCTTTCCGCGTACAACACAAAGGAAGAAAAAGACCGGGCGGTAGGATTCTTCCGCAACGAAGAAATCGATGAGGATGCGCAGAGCGCACAGCTTCCGCAGGGCAGAATGGAATACGATGTTCCGGCTTCCTCCGCGCGTGAGAAACTGAGGCAGGAATATTACCTTGTAAATATTGACAGTTCCGCGTTTATAGCCATGAATGAACCCGCCGAGACGTTACCATTTGAAAGCTGGGACGCTTCATCATTCAAGTCCGCCTACGCGGTAAACAGCATGGTAAGCGTATGCGCTCCGGTAGACCTTATCAGCGCTGTACCCGGCGCTTACGATGCGGACGCCCTGGGTCTCACGGAAGATCATTACAAATACTATACGATGTTTTCCGACTCCAAAAACAAAAAAATGGAACGCGAAGAAAAAATTATCGCGCTGGCGGAGAAAATAACGGCGAGCACGGATAATTACTGGGAAAAGATTCAAAGTATCTATCAGTATTTAAAATTCGGAGATTACCGATACAGCCTTAAACCCGGAATCGCGCCTTCGGGAGATCAACTGGACTACTTTTTATTCGATACAAAGAAAGGTTACTGTTCATACTTCGCGTTTGCGTTTGCCTCACTGCTACGTTCAATAAAGATACCTTGCCGTGTTGCCGTCGGATTTTTTCTTGAGCCCGGCGAAGGCAGACTGGACTTTTATCCGGTACGATCAAACATGGCGCACGCCTGGGTCGAAGTTTGGTTTCCGCATTTCGGCTGGATAGAGTACGACCCCACAACCGAAAAGCTTGCGGAAGATGAAGACTTTGAATTTTCAAGCGGGACCCCGGCTGAACTTTTTGAACGCCTGATGAAAGAAATAATTGATAACCACGACCGCTTGAAAATAAAAGAGGCGGTGGAAAAAAATGAAGGCCGTTCAAACGCGGTCGCGGCGCGCGCCGCGGCTTTTATAAAAAAGTCTTTCGCGTATATGCTCGTTATTGCCGTTATCGCCTTTGCCGCCCTCATTCGTTTTGGCTGCTATATACGGTCCCGCTTATCAAAAAATCCGCGCAAAAAAACTTTGCGTCTCTGGCGGCATATAAAGCGCCGTCTGCGACTTGCCGGCGCGCGCGTACCGGGCGCGGAACCGGAAAGCGAATGGATAAACCGCGTTGCGGGGGAAGACCCCTCATCGCCCCTGCGCGCGTTGTATGATAATGTTTCCGCCGCAAAGTACGCGGAATACTATACGGCGGATGAAGAAAAAGAATTTTTTGCCCTGTATAAAATGTTTAACCTTTGGTACCAAAAGCGTTTTTCATTACTGAAAAGATTCAAAAAACATGATGCGGCAAAACCGCTCATCCTCATTTTTTGTATTTTTTTATTTTCATCAAATGTTAAAACATATACCCAGGAAAACGCAGCGGGGGTGGAAGAACTTTTTTTGCAGGCGCTTACGGCGGAAAACAATGAATTCTGGGAACGCGCTATCGAACTGTACATGCGCGGAAAAACAGAGTATCCGTTTGATTACCGGTTTCCGCTGCGCCTGGGCGATATTTATTTTAACCGCGAATTGTACCGGCTCGCGATGGACGAATTTTTGACGGCAAACAGGCTGTTGCCTGACGATACGCGGCTTTTGTACAGGCTTGCGCAGACGGCTGGAAACCTGAACGAGAACAAACCGGCGGCGGCCTTCCTTGAACACCTGCTCACACTTGATCCCGGTAACTACGAAGCGATAGGCGCTCTGGGCTGGATGTACTTCAAGCTGCACCGTCTGCGCGACGGCGAAAAACTGCTTTCAGACGCCATTGAAAGTTTTGGGGCCGACCTTGATTTCTACATGACGCTGGGGACGATCTATTCGGATATGTTTAACTATACGGAGGCAAAACGTTACTACCTCGACGCGGCAAACGGCGCCGTAAACTTAGGCAGCACGGAGTTTGCTTCCGTCGTGTACTACAACCTTTCGATACTGGAAAGCCGTTTTTACCGCTACCAGGATGCCTTGGCCAGCACAACATCGAGTTTGCTGCTGTCAAACCGGTCTTCCGGACACCTTGCACGCGGAGAACTTATGATGCGCCGCCTTGATTTTGACGGAGCCTTCGGTGAATACAATAAATCTTACGAAATTGACAAATCCCAGCTTTCAAAATTGAGCCTTGCCCAGGCATTTTTGGCTTCGGGCGATTTGGAACAGGCGCGCCTCTACGCGGAAGATGGCCTTGAGTCAAACAACCTTTACTGGATGCTGAATTATGGCATAGACCCGGTTCAGTACAAGCGTGATTTGCACGAAATACTTTACAAGGCCTACAGCGGCGCCGGCAAAAAAGAAGCGCTTACGGCCCACTACGGGCTCTACGACGCCGCGCGTGGAATCGCACTGCGCGCGGCCTGCTATGTTAAGTACAGGGTCCACAAGCTGTTGTATCAAAAGTATGTGTTGCTCTCGGCAGGCGCGTTTGAAACGGAGCCCGGTTCAGGCGAGCGTCATCTTGAGGCTCTGTTTCAATACTACAACGCGTTTTACGATTACAAAAACCGCGCGCTGGACTATCTGAAAGCGGCGGAAGATTTTGAGCTTGAACTGATACCCGAAGCCGCTCCTTCGTACCTGCTTGAAACAGGAAAACTTATGCGGAATATAAGTCTGCTGGACGGCGCGATTTCCGGTTTTGACCCGGTCTGGGAAAACGATCTTACAGCCGACGCATATACGGAGATCGCGCTCATCGCCAAAAAGACTGGAAAGCCGGAGCTTGCCGCCAGCGCGGCGGGCCGCCTGTTTGCGCTGAATCCGGGCGCTCTCCGTCAAAACGGCATACGTCTTCCGGTGAACGTCGAAATTTCAGACGAAGCGTTTGCCGGGAAAAAGCGCGTAAACGCCGTTAAAAAAGCGCTACGGCAGGCGGGCTTTGATACGGATCGCGCCGCCGGCCTTCCACGGTGGAGGCTGCGTCTGGGCGCGGGCAAACCGGGGGAAATTTACGCGGAACTGTACGACGGCGGGACCGGCAGAACCGCCCTCCAAAAAACGCTGCCGCTCGCCTCGTTCTCCACAAAGGCTTTGTATGAATTTGCCAATACCCTTGCCGGTGAAGTTTTTTAATCCCCCAGCCCACCAGCGGGTTTAAAGTCCGCCCCACCAGTGGGTTTAAAGTCCGCCCCACCAGTGGGTTTAAAGTCCGCTATGCGGTAGCATACCGCCAAACGCTTTTTAAATGTACAGGTATGTCAGTTGTTGTCCTTGTAATTAGCTATGTTCACAATGATTCTTGATATGAAGGGGG
>JAITAE010000018.1 GCA_031284295.1 Spirochaetaceae bacterium | reverse complement strand
CCGGGCGCGGCTCCACCGGCGCGGCAGCCAGGCGTTTTTCAATCACGGACAGCAATGAATCGAGTTTGGCAAGGCGAATCAGCGCCCATCCCGCGCTTTTTTGTTCAAGCTTGTCGCAGGCGCTGTTCACGATTGTTTGAAACATCGCGGCGCCGTTGATAAACGTGGGCGCGCTCCTTTAACCTGTAAAGAGAGGCGTAGCAGTGGCGCCTTTGAGGGCGGCAGGTTGTTCTTCCGCTTTGAGTGAACTGTCCAGTGAACGTATAAAAGTTACAGCCGCTATAAGAGCAATAAGTATTAGCACCAGTTTCCGCATTATTTTCTCCAAAACACTTCTAAGGACCCGTGCGGAAACAACATGACCAAAGGGTCATGTTGTTTTTTCTCAGCGTGGTTTGTACGGCAAACAAGTTTGCGGGCCCAAACCTTCACGTTGATAAATTCCTTACCTGATCGATCCTGCGCTATCCGCAACTGGAATATATTCATGCGTAAACAGGCAAGAATAAACGTATGGCATTTTCGCATTGGTTCCTGACGCTCAATCATAATTAAAATTGGGCGTTGTTATTAAGATAATGTCAATATTTTATATATTCAAGCGGATTGACCGCCCTGCCGTTTTTATAGATTGCAAAATGAAGATGCGGACCGGTGCTGCGTCCTGTACTGCCTACCGCGCCAATCTTGTCGCCCTGAGTAACGCGATATCCTTCCTTCACGCTTGTTGAATCGAGATGAGCGTACATACTTTGAAAGCCGCCGCTGTGCGTGAGGATAACGTAGTTCCCAAAAACGGAACTATAGGCCACGGTGGTAACCTTGCCTTCCGCCGCCGCTTTGACTGGGTTTCCCGTATTTGCCGCCAAATCGACGGCGCTGTGGTAGCGGCGCTGCCCTGTGAACGGGTCTTTGCGCCAGCCGAAGGGTGAACTGACCCGTCCGCGTACCGGGTAAGTGAAAAGCTCTCCCAGGGCCATCTTCAGATCGTCCGAGCGCATCTTTGCGCCAGGCAGGAACAAGATATCCCCCACTTTGATGTTGTCGTCCTGTATGTCGTTAGCGTCCAGAATCGCTTCAATGGCTACATTCATCCTGTCCGCGATTTTCTGGTAAGAGTCGCCTTTTGCCACCGTGTAAGGGATGCCGTCCATGTTTGGAATGCGAAGGACATCCCCTTCGCGGAGTAGACGCGCGTTGTGCAGGTTGTTTGAAGCGATGATCGCGTCCAGGGAAAGTCCATTGTCCGCGGCAATTTTCGATACGCTGTCGCCTTTTTTGACGGTATAGTTGTTCCATGAAAAGGTTTCATTCACGGCAAGCGGTATGTTTTCAGGCTGAGGCAGGTGTTCTAGCTCTGACCCAATAGCGTAGGCCAGCATTTTTTTTCTTGCGGCGGCCTCCGATTCGAAGTTAAGCGCTATTCCGTCATCCCTCCATAACAGCGCATAGTAGCAGAATACTGTCAGCGCGATGAGGCAGATATAAAGAATGATCAGATGGGGCGTAAAAAACCTGTTCTTTATGCCGGAAACACGGACGGACGGGGGCGCGTCTTTTGCGTTGTCGTCGCCGTCGTACTGATACCGGAATTTTTCCGGCGCCAGCCTGATGAGGGGTAGCCGTTTCTTGTGAACCGGGTTTTGATGTATCTGTTCCATGCCCTTCAACGCCATATTGCCCTGAACCGGATACACGCTTTTCCTGCGCGCGACTTGCTGTGACTTTAATATAATGTCCGTGTTATTATTCATCATACTTACTTTATCGACATAGAAACTTACTTGGTTTATACTTGGATAGTACCGGTCCCGACACCCCGGTTAATGTACTGTATTAATGTATTGTAGTATGAAAAAAAAAGAAAACGCCGCAATAACTTTTGCCATACTTTCAGCCCTGGGCGCAGCGCTCATCCTGAAACTGGTTTTTTTTGATTTTATGGTTGCGGAAGGAGAATCGATGAGCCCTGCGATAAATGACGGACGTGTGCTGATAGTAAACCGCCTGGCCTATGGCTTTCGTCCGCCGCTGCATAAGTCCTACCTGTGGCGTTGGGCGCTGCCGGACAGGGGAAACATTGTCGTCTTTTACACGCCTCTGGGTGACTTGGCCGTTAAACGTTGCGCAGCCGTGCTGGGCGGCGAACACTTCCTGGCCCTGGGCGATAACAGCCTGGAATCGTACGATTCGCGCGCCTACGGACCTGTTCCGCTCGATAATATACTTGGTAGGGTTGTTGGGATAAAATAATGGAACGGAATAGCGGGTTGCCCCCTCAAAAGATCAGATTTACCGGGTTTATCGTCTTACTGCTGGCGATGACAGGCGCGCTTATCGCCAAGTACGCCGCTTTGATGCTGCATCCAGCGCAGAACATTCAGCCGGGAATGTACTTGACGGCGGACAGGGGACAGATACTCGACAGAAACGGCAGAATCCTTGCAATACAGACACGCTTTGGTAATGTTACCGTATGGCGGCCCCAAACCGGCGACCTCGATACGCTTGCCGCAATCCTTTCGCCCATCCTCGGTATGGGCGAAACCGAAATCATCGACAAGATAAAGCTTTCCACGGCTGATTTCATATACTTGAAGAAACAGGTTGACCAGGATACCATCCGCAAGATAGACGAAATGTCCATCGCGGGCCTGATAGACGGTGTAAGCATAGAGCCCGTGATGGGGAGGATGTACACCGAAGGATCACTCGCCGGACAGATAATCGGCTTTACCGGCGATGAAAACACCGGTCTTGCCGGCATCGAGTATGCGCTTGACGGTGAATTGCGGGCAAAGGGCGTTGGTACGGCCGAATTTCCTGGCGGAATTGCGGGAAACCAGGTTGTTTTGACGATAGACGCCACGATTCAGTACCTGCTCGAAGAAATAGCCAGAAAAACCCTTACCGAGAACCAGGCGGAAGCCGTGATGCTGCTGGCCATGGAGCCCCGTTCCGGCGAAATACTTGGCGCGGCAACGCTGCCCGGTTTCGATCCCAACTATTTCAAGGAAAGCGGCGAACAGGCCCGTATGATAAGGCCCGCGGTGTGGGCCTACGAGCCGGGTTCCGTTTTCAAAGTGTTTTCTATCGCGGCCATTCTGGATGCCGAGGCGATAAGTCCGGCGAGCACCTTTTACTGCAACGGAAGATACGAGCATACTACAAATCTGGGCGAGCGCATTGTGATAAACTGTCTTGGCGCGCACGGCGCGGTTGACGCGCGCAGGATCATCACCTATTCGTGCAACGCCGGCGCCGCTTACGCCGCGGACACGATTGGTAAGTCCATGTTTTACGATGGTATCCGTAAACTGGGCTTCGGTGAAAAAACGAACTCCGGGCTGCCCGGCGAAACGACGGGCTTCCTTCGTTCCTACGAACGCTGGTCTGAGCGCACCAAACCGACCATCGCAATGGGCCAGGAAATCGCGGTATCCGCCCTGCAAATGCTCAGGGCCGCCTCAGCAATAGCAAACGACGGCATAATGGTTACCCCGCACGTTGTACTGCAAATAGAAGACGCAAACGGCAAAAATCCGCGAAAGCTAGACCTCCCTGAGCCGCTCCGCGTGCTGAAACCGCAGACGGCGCGTGAATTGCGTTCCTACATGACGGATGTAACATCGCCGGTAGGCACGGGCTACCGCGCCAGTGTCGGCGACGTACCGCTTGCCGTAAAGACCGGCACGGCCCAAATCATAGACCATCAGACAAACCGCTACTCGGAGACGGACTTCATCGCAAGCTGTATCGCGTTGCTGCCGTCCGACGAGCCGGCGCTCGTACTGTACATGGTGATCGTCAAACCGAAAGGTTCGTCCTATTTGGGCGGACGCATCGCGGCCCCGCCCATCCGCGAGGCCGCCGATGCCCTGATAAACTACATAGGCATACCGCGCGGCAGAAACCCGAACGCATACCACTCAGGCACGGTACGGCTGCCGTCCGTCCCGATCCCGTTCATAACGGACATAATGCCGGACCTGACCGGCTACTCCAAGCGTCAGCTTATGCCGCTGCTGCTACGCGACGATCTTAAGATAAACCTTGAAGGTGAAGGTTATGTCGTCCGCCAAATCCCGCCGCCCGGCGGTGATGTCGGCCCAGGTACGGACATTTACCTTGAACTGGACAGCGGTACTACGGCTAGGTAACCCGGAACAGCAGGTATTTTAATACTCGCCGCGTAGCGGGATGCCGTTCAGCAGCAGTATCTCGGGGCGGTATTCAAAGTGCATCGTATCGTAAAACAGCCATTTACCGCCCCAAACAAAGCCGTACGCTTCGAAAGCCTTGATAATGGCCGTTGGCGGGGTCATTCTTTTTGAAAAAGGCACATCCCACCAGTCAATATTTTTTTGCGCCGTCCAGAGCCAGTAGGTTTCCTGTCTGTTTTTTGAGGAAGGCAGCAGGTCTATCGCTATACCGTAGGCGTGGTTGCTGCGGGTATGTGTATCCGCAATATCGCGCCAGTTCCATGTGCTTATAGTTTCCAGTTTAGAAATCCATTGCCGCGCCTGCGGGTCCTCCGCGGCGGCTTCGTTGATCTTTTGTTCTACAAGGGACAGTTCTTCAAGTATGGCGTGGTGAATCAGTACCTTTCGTCCCAAAAAATTGATCGTCTTTTGCCGCTGCCAGGCCTCGGCGCGGTTGTGTATACGCCAAAGATCATCGTAGAACACCTGCGAGCGCCTTGCCGAGCCCCCTGTCCCACGCTGTTTGGCCATCACCGCGTAACGGGCCGCGTTTTCCGGCGCCGGCGGCTGCCATTCGGGAAGTTCTTCCGGATAGTTGTAGAAGGGCTGGGCGCCGTAAGAATCCGCCTTGTCGCGCAGTTCTTCGCTCAGCATACGGCCGTCCGCGTAGTAGTACCATTTGCCGCGCATTTCCACCGCCCAGTCGCCGTCCTTGTATGCGGCCTGGCTGATTCGCTTAGTGTGGGCCTTTGCGATCGCTTTTACCACCTGTTCCGCCCGTGAGGACTCTTTCCGCAACACTATTTCAGGGGCAAGCGGGTTTAGCAGCGTAAGCGCCGGGATGGATATATCCGCCGTTTCGTCCGAAACATGGAATTCGCCCGCCG
>JAITAE010000052.1 GCA_031284295.1 Spirochaetaceae bacterium | reverse complement strand
TGCCTTTATAACGCATATCAATAAACCAGTCTATGGCGGCTTTTTCATCGGGAAACCTCTCGTCAAACTCATCGTCCGACATCGCGCTGACCGCTCTTTCAGATTTATTAGTCATTTTTCTTGCCTGTCCTCCTTTCCCAAATTTTTTTTAAGGGGTAATAAAAGATTAAAAATTGATTTCAAAACGATGAATTTTTAACCTCGGGAACGGCATGGAAAGGGGGACAAGGGTTTTGGAGAACCTTGGGAAAAGAAAAGATTAATAAAATATAAATAATATAGGATTAGTAGGATATATATGTATAAAAATAAGGGAAATTAAGGCATTTCTTTCTTATGTGCTTATGTCTACGTAAATATACAAGTGCGTTATTAAAAGATAGTTATGAATCAGCGTAAAACGCCCAAACTTCGCATGTCAGGACTGTTTACGCGCAGACCCGCTTGCGGGTCTGACGCCGCCGGAGGAGGGCGGGGAGCAAGGCAAAAGATGTCTGCGGAGGGGGCCGCGCGGGCGCGGAAAGCGCAGGCGGGACACGCGCTTTCAGACGCCGCCTAAGCCCCTTCCCAAGAACGACCCACAGCCGCCTAGCGGCTGCCTCACCGATACCGGCTTCTTCCATCCGGCCCTTGAAATACCACGTGTTCCCCGTTGATTCCACCACACCACGCACCTTATACTCCGCCTGCCTCCGTTCAAACGAATACAACATTTAAGATGCCATTTGCAGCGTGTGCGCGGAGGTCCCCATTCCCTGTTTTCTTCAGACTTCACCCGGAGCCTTAAAGTTTCAACGCAAAGTCTTCTATTCGTGTTTCGGTATAAGCAGGCTACCGGGCGTGGTAGTGGAAACATTCGCCCGGCGCGAATATGTGATACTTTTTTGAGGGGCATAGGCGGTACATCGCCTCGGCAAAAACGGACGGATTCACCGCGTTGCCGCCCAACAGGTCGTAATGGGCCGGGACGCTCAGGTCGGCGTCTAGGGCCCGCGCCAGCTTGGCAGCGTCCTCCACCGTCATGTTTGCGGCTATTCCTCTGCCCACCCGTTCCCAGTCGCCGCCGTTTACCGGTAGTATCGCGATGTTTATTGGCCCAAATGACTGCAACGTTTCAACGAGACGCGGCGTTACAAGCGTATCCCCCGCATGGTATATGCGGCAGCCCCCGCCGCTCAACACGTAACCAAGGTACAGGTCGTCCCCGTTTTCGTCAATTTCGTACGCGGTGTGTGCCGCCGCGACAGGTGTCAGCGTGAGCGCTCCGTCCAATTCAAGCTTAAGGCCGGATTGCGCCCCAGTCACACGGCATTTATCTATGCCCGCGCCGGTCAGGAGGCTGGTAAAGGGCCGCGGTACAATAAAGCGGGTTTTCGGATTCGTTTGCGCCTGTGGAAGTAGCGTTCGCAGGTTGAGGTGGTCGGCGTGGTTGTGGCTGCAAATGAAGTAATCGGCCTCAAGCCCGCAGTCCGGCGAAAAAGGCGGCCCGTAACTTCGTCCCGCTCCGGTCTCGTCGGTAAAGTCGTTCAGGAACGGATCAAAGTATATCGTTACGCCGTTTATTTTGATGACAAAACTCATCTGCCCCAAAAACCAGAGCAGTGCCCAGGGCGCCGCCGCGCCGTTTATTTCGTCTTGCAGCGCCTTGCCTTTTTTGTACCAGCGTTCCGTCATCTTCCTTACGCCGCCATCGAAGGGATCAGCCTGAAAAGGTTTTCCGTGTAGTTGGCCAGCATCGTGAACATCCAGCCGCCCAGCAGCGCGAGCACTAGCAGGATAGCCAGGACTTTCGGCACAAATGTAAGCGTCTGTTCCTGAATCTGGGTGGCGGCTTGGAGTATCGCTATCACAAGGCCGACCGTGAGCGCCGTAATCAGCAACGGTGCGGCAAGCATCAATACCTGAAAAATTCCGCCGCGTAGCAGCGTAACCATATCGCCTATTGTCATAAAAACCTCATACAAATGATCTTAAAAGTTGCTCCGTCAAAAGCCCCCAGCCGTCAACCAGGATAAAAAGTATCAGCTTGAACGGCATGGAGATCATGACCGGCGGCAGCATTATCATACCCATAGACATCAGCGCGCTGGCCACAACCATGTCTATCACGATGAACGGGATAAAAATCATTATGCCGATCTTGAATGCGACGGTTAGTTCGTTCAGGATGAAGGCGGGAATCAGCACGTATGTCGGCACGTCGGCGAGGCTTTCCGGGCGCGGAAGGCCTCGCATCGCCATGAAAAGACGGATATTGTCCGGTTTTGTCCGCATCTGGTTGTACATGAAGATGCGGAGCGGCCCCTCCGCCTCACGGTACGCCTCCTGTACGTTTAAATTCCCTTCGGAAAGCGGGCGTAGCGAGTTTTGATATATAGAATCGAAGGTCGGCCACATGATAAAAACCGTCAAAAACAGCGAAATTCCCAGAATTACCTGATTTGGCGGCGCCTGTTGAAGCGAAAGCGCCCTCTTTACGAAATCCAGCACTATAGAGACGCGCAGAAAACTTGTCGCTAATATGATAAAACTTGGCGCAAGAGTGATAACCGTTAAAAGCAGCAGCAACTGTACAGAAAACGCTACCTCGCGTCCGTTCTCCGGATTCCGTATCGAAAGGTCTATGAAGGGGAGCGCGGGTCCTTCCGCCGGACGCGGTATTTCCATTGTGCCTTCCGTGGAAAGTCCTGGAAACGGCACGGCGGGCGCGGGTAGTACCTGCGCGGCAAGACCCGCTGGAAACGACAGCCCTAGACTCAAAAAAAACGCAAGCAAAAAACCCCTCATCCCGTTGCCTCCCTGAACTATAGATTTTTTAACCGGTCACGGTTTCTTTGAAGGTTTAGCGGCTGGGGAATGTCCGCCGCGTCCTGCGGCTTGCGGACAGGCCTGCCGTTTCCGCCGGCAAAACGGCGCAGCAACCCGGCAAAGCTAAATGAAGCGGCGTTGTTTGAATGTACGGCCCGCCCGGAATAGGCAAGCATCATCGCGTCAACCGTTTCCTGATCGGTAATTTCCGAAATCACCGAGACATTGGTGTCAGAAAGCCCGACAAGCCAAGCCTTGCCGCCTACGGCTATCACCGCCGCCGCCGTTTTTACGTTAACCGGGACGCGGGCCAACACCTTAAGGTATGTATCGTCGGGAAGATCGCCCTCTTTCTTGCGTTTAAGGAAATACATGACGCCGTAAATCGCGGCGGCTGTCACGGCCAGCACGATAACGATTCGAAAAATCGCCCAGACGGACGAAACGCCGCCCCGGTCCTGCGGGGCGGCGGCCTCGCCTTCACCCAACAGGTAGCCGCGTTCCGCTTCGCGCCCCTGTCCGGCGTCGCCGGACGTAGCCGCCCCCGGCGCGCCGGCCGCCTGATTAGTGGAAGCGTCCGCGCCCTCCGGCCCGTCAAAAGTTTGGGCCGATCCCTGACTCTGGACGCCGCACAACAACGCCGCGATAAAAATAATGATTAGATGTTTCAGATTCCCCTCCCATACAAACAAGGTTAAACCCGGTTTGTAAAACCGGCTTCCCGGACCAGTTTGTAAGAATTATAGAAGCCTGGATAAGGAAGGTCAACCCACCAGGTGGCCCCAGGCGGCGTTTACTTTCCCGTAGAGAATGAAAGACTGTGAGACAACTAACCGGGTTGTCGAACAAGTCCAATAACCAATCGCAATTTTTTGATAGATATTATCGTGATAGACTTTACGGCGACCCTGCGCGGGTATGAAGATTACGAGGGATGGAGAAATTTGGGTGACTAAAGCCGGATTCTTCAAAAGTTTTCTGGAATTGCCGCACGGGGTACCGGATGAATCGGCGTTTCTACGGGTACTTCAACGCTTAAATCCACGGGAATTGCAAGAAGGCTTGAAAAACCGGCTTACGGAGATAAAGGATCGCAAGAAAGCGGAGGGAGTGGTTGCGCGTTTGGTCAACATAGACGGGAAAACGATAAGTGAGAGCGGATTTCATGTGATGAGCGCGTGGATAGGTGAGTATGGATTGACGCTTGGGAAGTTTATAACAGAGGAGAATAGCACTGAAATCAAAGCGGCGCTTAGAGCCTGTTCAGCATCTTGTCAAAACCTCCGCTCGGAAGTATACTGAAATATCACAACAGAAAAGGAAAGGAGTTATAGTATGAGAACAAGCTACCTAAGCGACATCACCAGGGAACAATTCTCGATGATAGAATACCAATTGAAATCGGCCCGAAAGGCAACCCGCCCGCGCACCTACGATCCTTACGACAT
>JAITAE010000042.1 GCA_031284295.1 Spirochaetaceae bacterium | reverse complement strand
TGGAGTGCCTGTGGGTCATCGCGGACACGCCCCCGGCGGTCGTCGGCGACCTTCTGCACTCGGCCTTTGCCACGAGAAACCCGCTGGCGCTGGTTTTCGACGAAAACCAGCGCGGCAAGAAGGTCTACTTCACGGTGCGCTGGGAAACCGGCGCCGTGTTAAAGGGCGACTGGAGCGCCATCTTCAGCGCGGTGATCCCGTAGGGAAAAAGTGAAGAGTTAAGAATGAAAAGTGAATGGTGAATGGTGAAGGGTGATGGGTGATGGTGTGAAGGGTGAAGGTGACACCTCTCACGATAACGGCCTGGAGTTTGCGGTAAGCGGCGCGTAGCGCGGCGGCGCAAATCGCCTATTATTCGTGTTAATTCGTTTAATTCGCGGACCCATTCCGGGGTTGCGGCGGATTGGGGGGTAGCGGAAGACCCGCAACGCGGGGCTGTAGCGAGGGCGCTAAAAACTTATTCTAAACAGCGGCCTGGTCCAGCGCCACAGCCTGCGGCGTTTTTATCTAAACGCGCTCAATGTTTCGCGCGCTGTTATCGGGCTGGGGCGCGGCGATGGGGCGGCTATGTGCCGATAGAGGCATGGAAAACAGCGCCCCCCTTTGTAGTGAAGAGTGAAAGACCTGGTATATAGCAGGGACAACGCGACACTGACATACCCGCGTATTTAAGCGGCTGGCGGCCCGGCGAGGTTATTCCAGGGCCGTTTTTAGCAGTGTCCGTGTGTACTCGTGCCGGGGAGCGCTGAATATGCCCCGCGCCGGGCCGGACTCGACTATTTTGCCCGCCCGCATGATGATGAGCGAATGACAGAGACTCCGCACGATGCGAAGATCGTGGCTGATGAAAATGTACGAGAGGCCGTGTTTTTGCTGGATGTCGCGGAGCAGATTTACCACCTGAAACTGGGTGGCGCGGTCAAGGCTGGATGTCGGTTCGTCCAGGACAAGGATTGCCGGCTCCATCACCAGTGCGCGCGCAAGCGCTATGCGTTGGCGCTGCCCGCCTGAAAATTCGTTGGGATAACGGTCAAAGAAGTCCGGATCACCCAGCCCAACCTCGTTCATCGCCGCCTTAACGCGGGCTTCGCGCTCCTCTTTCGCACCGATATTGTGTATCAAAAGCCCCTCGCCCACGATACCTCGCACCGTCATGCGCGGCGACAGCGAACCATAGGGATCTTGAAAGATGACTTGCATCTTCCGTCGTATGGGGCGCAGGGGTTTTTCGTCTAAATTCTGGATTTTCTGCCCGTCAATCGTGATAAGCCCTTCGCTTTTCTGCAAACGTAGCAGCGCTTTTCCCAAAGTGGTCTTGCCGCTGCCGCTTTCACCCACAATGCCCAGGGTTTCACCCTTGCGTAGCGAGAAGCTGACGCCGTCAAGCGCCTTGATGTACGAGGCGGTACGGCGAAAAAAGCCTTTTTTCACGGGAAAGTACACTTTAAGGCCGCTTACCGAAGCGGCATCCTCGGTTGTAGCGGCGGCAGGCGGCGGGCTTTCCTGCCCGGAATCGTCCGACAGCAGCATCCGCGTGTAGTCCTGTTTGGGCCGGGAGAAAATTTCATCCGTCGCGCCGCTTTCTATGATCAGGCCATCTTTCATAACGGCGATGCGGTCCGCGATACGGCGGGCAAGATTCAGGTCGTGGGTTATGAACAGCGCCGCCATGCCCAGTTCCCGCTGCAACGAGCGTATCAGTTCAAGTATCTGCGCCTGAATCGTAACATCGAGCGCCGTGGTCGGCTCGTCCGCGACAAGCAGTTTCGGCCTGTTGATCAGGGCGAGCGCTATCATCACACGCTGCCGTTCGCCGCCTGAAAGTTCGTGCGGAAAAGCGCCAAGCCGCTTTTCCGCGTCACGCAAACCCACCTTTTGCAGCCAGTCTATCACGACCGGCCGCGCGTCCGCCGCCCGTACCCCGCCGTGAACGATAAGCGGCTCGGCAACCTGGCGTTCTATGCGGTGCAGCGGGTTAAGGCTTGTAGCCGGTTCCTGAAAGATTATGCCGATTTCCCGCCCGCGTATGCCCCGAAGCTCCGATTCGTTCATTTTAAGGATGTCGCGCCCATCAAACAGCAGTTCGCCGCCAGAATAATCTACCAGATCGGGGCTTTGCAGCCGCAGAAGCGCCTGGGCGCTCACGGTTTTACCGCTGCCACTCTCACCGACAAGCGCGGTAACCTCATTTTTTGCTATGGAAAGGTTTATACCGTGCACCACTTCGTTGGAATTTTGCCGATCGGCCCCGGCGATACTTGAACGAAACGCGGCTCTGAAACCCCGGTACTCGACAAGCGCGTTCTGTTTACCGTCTTCCATCAGCCGTTCCTTCGCGGGTCAAAGGCGTCGCGCACCGCTTCACCTATGAATACGAGCAGTGAGAGGCTCAAGGCGAGTATAACGAAGGCCGACACGCCGAGCCACGGGGCGTGAAGGTTCGCCTTGCCCTGCGCGAGCAGTTCGCCGAGTGAGGGCGAGCCTGAGGGAAGGCCGAAACCCAGAAAGTCAAGCGATGTCAGCGTGGTTATAGAGCCGCCGAGGATGAATGGCAGGTAACTTAGCGCGCTTGTCATCGCGTTTGGCAGTATGTGTACAAACATGATGCGGGAATGTTTCATCCCCATCGCGCGGGCGGCAAGCACATACTCAAAGTTACGGGCGCGCAGGAATTCGGCGCGGACGAGGGATACAAGGCCCATCCAGCCAAACAGCAGCGTTATGCCGAGCAGCCACCAAAAGTTCGGTTCCACAACGGACGACAGTATTATCAGCATAAAAAGTGAGGGCATCCCGGACCAGACCTCGATAAAGCGTTGAAAGAGTATATCAAAAGCGCCGCCAAAGTAGCCTTGCAGCGCTCCCAGCGTTATCCCGATCACGGAGCTTGTTATCGTCAGGGCAAGGGCGAACAGTACCGATACACGGAAGCCGTAGAGCAGGCGGGCGGCAACGTCGCGCCCCCTGTCATCCGTGCCGAACCAGTTTTCCCGAGTGGGCGGCGAGGGAGCGGGGCGCGGCAGCACATAGTTTATCGTGTTGTAACTGAAGCGAATCGGCGCGTATACCATCCAGCCTCTTTCATTGATAAGTTTGATGATGTAGGGGTCGCGATAGTCCGTGTTTATGTCGAATTCCCCGCCAAATGTCAACTCTGAATAGTTTTTGAGGACGGGGAAGTAGAATTTTCCGTCAAAATGGACGAATAGTGGGCGGTCATTGGCTATAAACTCAGAAAAAAGGCTCAAACCGAACAGCGTGGCAAAAATCCACAACGACACATAACCGCGCTTGTTCCGTTTGAACAATTCCCAGCGCGTCCTACGTCCTGTTTTTACCGGTTTTGTTTGGTAAGCCATCACTGTATTCTAGCAGTTTGTTGCACTTCGTGCATAGAACCTTCAAAAATCGGCTGAAAGTCGATTTTTTACTTTGCAAACAGCCTAAGTAGCGCTACGACAGCACACCGGATAATCGTGGTTTTTATAAAATTCTTCGTTGAAAAAGTTATAAAAACCTACAAGTGTAGCAGGCTGCCAGTATCATGACGGCAATATAAATGCAGGTTTTCCCATGCGGGGAACCTATTCCGGACACGAAGCTCTGCGCAAGATAGAAGCGGGCTCAACGCTCCGCGTTGAGCTTGGCCCGGTTTTTGGCGCAAAGCGCTTCCTTATGGAGTTCGTGCGAAACGCAAAGTCCGGAAATCAAACTCGCTTCGCGGGTTTGATTCACGCGCCCAAAACCATAGGATAAATATTCATATACGGTTATCCTGTATTTGAGGGATTTCCCATGTAAAAAATATAGTGCGCCCGGTTTGGCGGGCGCACGGATACAGCTTACTTCCTGATATCTTTTAGGTAGAATTTATCGCTTGAAAAAAACTCCTTGTACAACTTCACAATCAGCGGGCTGAGTACCAAAACGGTAGCCATGTTTGGCAGGATTATAAATGCGTTGGCAAGGTCGAGTACAGCGAGGACAGCTTCCAAGCCCCAAAAAGCTCCCAGCATGATGCTCAATGTATAAATGACGCGGGCATATTTGGAGACTGTCGTGGAAAATGTGAATTCGACAACTTTTTCAGCATACCAGATAATAGCTATGATGGTGGACAGCACAAAGAGTAATACGGAAATGGTAACGATATACCCGCCTGCATCGCCCAGAACACTGGTAAAAGCCAGAGACGGCATGGTAAACGCGATGCTGGGATCTAATTCTTTCCATACACCGCTGGTCAACACTACAAGCCCTGACAAAGTGCAAACCAAGCCGTCTATCAGAACCTCAAAAACGCCCCAGAAACCTTGCCTTACAGGATGGTCGGTGACCGCGGCGGCGTGTGCTATGGGCGCCGATCCCATACCGGCTTCGCAGGAATAAGTTCCGCGCGCAAGCCCCATGCGGATAGCCATCGAAATCCCGGCCCCAAGAAATCCGCCTGTAGCGGCGGCGGGTTTAAACGCCGATTCAAACACAAGAGCCAGACTGGGTAGAAGATTCTCGATATTGGCGAATATCACAATAAGTGAACCAGCAAAATACAGGATGCACATCGTAGGCACCATTTTACTCATTACCTTTGCCACACGGATAAGGCCGCCCAAGACTACCGCGCCTACTAAAACCATCAGTATAATGGTGGAAATGTACTTGTTTACCCCCAATTTCTCGGCATTTTGGACAAGAGAGACAGATTGTGTCGCAATTGAAGGGATGTAGTATATCATCGAAACAACGGCATATATTTTCGCCATCGCAATGCCCACGGATTTTATCGGAAATCCGTTGGCTTCGTAGTAAAAAGGACCGCCGACATATTGGCCGTCAGTGTTCTTTTGCCGGTATTGTATACCCAATACTACCTCAGAAAATTTAGTAGCGCCGCCCAGTATGAATATTATCCACATCCAAAAAAGCGCGCCGGGGCCGCCAAACGCTATTGCCGCTGGAACCCCCACAATATTGGACGCCCCTATAGTAGACGCCATCGCGGTAGAAACCGCCTGAAATGGACTTACCGTCCCCTCGCCCTTGCCCTTGTCAAGCAATTTACCAAAAGTTTGCTTCAGGATATAGGGAAGATGCCTTATTTGAAAAAAATTCAGCCTTATTGTAAGAAAAATCCCTCCGCCTACCAGCACAACCAAGAACAATACATTCCAGAAAAATCCTGAAATGGCTCCAACAACCGCAAAAAATCCGTCCATAGCACACTCCCTAATGTATGGCAATCCACACATTTTAATAACAGTATTATACTACTTTTAATTAAATAAATAGGACTGATATAATTCTAAATATGAAACTGCCGATACGTCAATGTTTATATTTTAAGTCGTCTTCAAATGTTAAGGGCCCGTTAACCTCCGATAGTTTGGTTTTGCGACTTTGTTCTACCGTGTTTACGATGCCGTTTCTATACTTTCCTGTTTCCGCACTTCAAAAAAGATTGGCCAAGTGTTTCAGGGTATTAAACAAATATTACTGAGTCCTTACGTGCCGATGCTTTTCTCTATAGAAAAGGCCACCTAAAATTATGCGCCTCACAAGTTATAAATTGCTCACTCCGGCAAAGGCGGAATCTCCCGGTAAATACGACAGCCGCCTGGCGGCGGCCTCAATCCGCCCGCTAAGGCCCGGACCTCTCACATGTTAATGGCGGCGAATATCTGTTTTTTGAACGAGGCGTATTCCGGCGACGCGGGGAAATCCTCAGTCAGTGCGCGGGACGGCGCAATGTCAAAGCGGCGCGTTATCTCTCCCGGCGTTTTGTCCATGATGTACACGCTGTCCGAAAGCAACAGCGCTTCATCAACATCGTGCGTGATGAAAAACGTAGAAAGCTTCATCGCGGCGGCGATTTCCTTGTACCAGTGATGCATACTCAGCCGCGTAATCGCGTCCAGCGCGGAAAACGGTTCGTCAAGGAGCATGACAGGGTTGTTCATCATGCAGGTTCGCAGCAACGCCGCCCGCTGACGCATACCGCCTGACATTTGGCGCGGGTACTTGTTTTCGCACCCGGCAAGGCCGAAACGCGGAAAGAGCGCCGCCGCGCGCCGGCGCGCCTCCCGTGGCGGCGTCCTGAGTATGACGAGCGGCAGTATCACGTTGTCCAGCGCAGTCCGGTATTCTAGCAGCAGGTCTTTCTGCAACATGTACGACACGCGACCTGAAACGCCGGTGATGTTTTCGCCGGAAAGGTATACGCCGCCTGAGTCGGGCCTGTCAACGCCGGAAAGGATGTTGAACAGCGTGGTTTTACCTACGCCGGAGCGGCCCAGCAACGATATGAACTCGCCGGAGGCGAGTTCAAGGTTTACGCCGCGGATTACAGGCGATCCTTCGTAGCATTTGCTTATATCCCGGCACGAAAAAATCGTTTCCAAGCGGCGGCCTTAGGGCAGGGGCAGGAATTTGTCTGTAAAGCCCTGTCCACGGATGTCCTTTTCCAGTATGCCTTCGTCAAACATCCAGCCGTAAAACCTGTCCCAGCGTTCCCGGTCTATTTCGCCCCAGCGTGGGGAGTCGGCCTGGTACCGTGTGGCAAGGTATTGCTGGCTGCGAATCACCAGCGACCTGTCCAGTTCCGGGGCGTGTTTCAACAGAATTTCCGCCGCTACCGCCGGGTTTTCTATCGCGAACCGGTAGCCCCGGCTCAACGCGGCAACAAATTGGGCGGCTTCTCCCGGTTTTTCGGCGGCGTAGTCGTTGTTTACAAGCAAAATCGGGGTATAAAAGTCAAAAACCGGATTTATCGTGGCAAAATCCAGGTAGTTTACCGGAATTCCCCGCGTCTCGGCGGCGATTCCGTCCCACGCGTAGTAAATCCATATAGCGTCAACATCGGTTTCGAGCGCGGAAAAGGCATCCGCCGCGGCGTTTGGCACCATGTTGACACGCGAAAAATCACCGCCGTCCCCCTCAACTATGTTTCTGATTACCGCGTTCACCAGCGGCGTTTCCCACGAGGCAAAGCGTTTCCCCTCAAGATCGCGCGGGCGGCCTATCCCAGCCCCGGCAAGCGACATGATACCGCTGGTGTTGTGAGCAATCAGCGCCGCGACCGCGGTAAGCGGCAGCGGTTCCGCGCGGGCAATGGCCGGCCCAAACGACTCCTGAAAATCGACTGCGAATTCCGCGCCGCCCGCCGCCAACAGTAGCAGCGCCCCGTCTTCCGGCGGCTGTTCAATCGTTACCGCAAGACCGGCTTCGGCAAAATAGCCGTTTTCCAGCGCGGCGTAGAGGCCGGTATGGTTGGTATTCGGCGTCCAGTCCAGCACGACGCGGATCTGTCCCGGCTGACGGCTGGGCCGGCAGGCCGCGACACAGAGCGCAAGCGGCGCTAATAGCAAAATCATCTTTACTTTTATGGCTTTCATGTTTTATGTTCCTCCAACAAAAAATTCCAGGGTGTAACGCGCCGTTCAAGCGCTTCAAGCAGCTTCATCAACGTTAAACTCAGCACAACCGTAACGAAAATCACGGCAAACATCTTGTCAAACGAGTACGATTTTCGTACCCGCGTCATGTATACGCCCAGACCCGCATCCCCGCCAAGCCATTCCGCAATCACCGCGGCGGCGACGGCGTACGTGGTAGAAATCTTGAGGCCGGAAAACAGCGGGCCGAGCGCGCCGGGGATTTTGATGTACCTGTAAACTTGCGGGGTTGACGCGCCCATAGACCGCAACAGCCGCACCGCGTCCGGGTCAGCCTGCGCAAAGCCGTTCTCCAGCGCTACCGCTATCGGGAAAAAGCAGGTAAGAAAGACGAGCGCGACCTTTGGAGCCGATCCAAAGCCCATCCAAAGTACAAGTATCGGGGCCAGGGCCACGGACGGTATCGTCTGCGTGAGTAGCAGGACGGGCGCGACAGCCGCCTTGACGCGGCGCTTTGCGTCCATCATAAACGCGAGCGCGAAGGCCGCCGCGATGCCAAGCGCAAGACCGGCAAGCGCCTCGAACAGTGTGCGTCCGGTATGCCGCGCGAGCAGCGGCATATCGTTCAGCATAGCAAGGCCAACCTCGAACGGGCCGGGCAGCATATACGGCGGGAGGAGCCGCGCCGCGCTTGCCGCCTGCCATAGGGCCAGGATAACCAGAAAGACCGGCCAGGAAGCCGCTTTACGCATGGTGTTTTTTTACCTTGAAGTCTATGGGCCACACGCCGTCATGCGGGGTGTACACGAATTTGATGTACGTGGAGACGCTTTCCGCCCCTTCGCGCACGCAAATTCTCTGCGCCTCCGCCGCTATGCGGCAGAGCGTGTCGAAATCGCCCTCTACCGATGTCTCAAAGGGCCCCACAAAACTGTTTAGGCCGGTACTTTTAATGTAAGCTATCACCGCGTCTACTATACGTAGCGTCTCGTCCCCGTTTGCCGTTTTCGGCAAGACCTGAATCGCCATACCGGCCTCAGGCTGTCTATCGTCCGTCATCCCTGGTTCTCCTTCGCGTCCGGACACAAAAAAAATCCGCAAGGGAGACCTTGCGGATTTTCCTTTTGAATTATCCCAACAGGATTATTCCAACGGATGATTCCGGGATTTCCCTACGCCGGCATTATCCGGATCAGGTCAATGGGTATGTTCTCAGCCCGTGATATTAGGGCACCCCTTAAAAGAATTGCGCAAAAGTAATCAATCGAAATGATCCGGCAAAGAAAAGCGGATAAAAGTTCGGGGCTGGCGCATCTAATAATTCCCCCGAAAAAGCCTCCGGAATTATTGGCCGGAGATATTATTCGCCTACTAACTTCCTGTTTATCAGATCCATACTTTAAAACCGGACAATTTTATAGTGCAACTTTAAATCCGTCCCAAATTAATATATTTATTTGATATACAGCGATTTTCAACGTTCAACTTAACAACTATGCTATGACAAAGTCCGGATCAAGTATGTTGAAAAGACACGGATTACACGGAAAGACACGGATGAAAGCGGTGCAGGTGCGGCTGAAAGCCGTGATTTCCATAACCGCAGGTCAGCGACCTGCGGCATAGCGCCCACCCCACTACCCCTGCCTGAAAGGCAGGACCCCCATACCCATAAGCCACTGCCCTGTGGCAAGTCCAGAACTAAAAACATATCTCAACCATGAGCTACACACACCTACTCTATCACATTGTATTCCGCACCAAATCCGGTTATCCGACAATCCCCGAAGCGCACGAAAAAGAGCTATACGCATACATTATGGGTACTATCAACAACAAGAAATCGAAGTTATACCGTATCGGCGGCACGAAAAACCATGTTCACTTATTAGTTGATATACACCCGACGATAGCCTTATCTGACTTCATGAAAGAGCTCAAAGAATATTCAAGTAAATGGCTGTCGAGAAATCCGGATTTCCCGGATTTTGAAGGCTGGGCGGTCAGTTTTGCGGGAATTACTTATAACTTTAACGAGAGGCAGACGATTATCAACTATATCAGCAATCAGAAAGAGCATCATAAGACCGTCAGCTTTGAAGAAGAATACCGCCGGTTTCTGACAGACAACGGTATTGAGATTGATGAACGTTACTTCTTGAAAGACTGAAATCCTGCCTTTCAGGCAGAAGTGATGGAGGCTGTTCTGTGCCGCAGGTCGCTGACCTGCGGTTATGAATATCACGGCTTTCAGCCGTTCGGTACATGCTATATCTGTAAGTCATCGACCTGCGGTTATGAAAGTCACAGCGATAGATAGGATAATCGTTTTGAAAATAAAACAGGAAACGCCGGTTTATACCGTAGAAAAATAAGGGGAATGCTTCGTGGTTAACAAAATATGCTTAAATTTGCCGCGATTTGTAATCTTGGGTTTGCAAAATGGCTAACGTAATAACTCATCAGGGTATTGTGGAGAACATAGACCATTCACTTGTTTCCGTGAGGATCATCCGGACATCTGCATGTGCTTCGTGTAGCGCCGGCGGGTATTGTTCCGGCAGCAAAGAGCAGGTCGTTGAAGTGAATGTTCCGTATGCCGCTTATGAGATAGGAGACCGTGTGGTGGTCGTAGGACAAACGTCTATGGGAATGATGGCTGTACTTCTGGCTTTTGTCGTTCCCTTTTTAGTCTTATTCTTTTCCCTCTTTATCTGTATGCATGTTTCGGATGGCAACGAGTTGCTGTCCGCCCTTATATCTCTGGGGCTACTGGTTCCCTACTATTTTGTGGTGTGGTTGAATAGAGCCGGATTGAAAAAGAAATTTTCGTTTACAATAAAATCTGATTAACTAACTGATTTATGAATTTGATTCTGATTGCAGTGGTTTCGTTGGGAGCAATAGCCTTTGTATTGGCGGCTATCCTTTATGTGGCCTCCAGGAAATTTGCTGTGTATGAAGATCCGCGGATTGCCCGGGTGGCGGAACTCCTGCCTCAGGCCAACTGTGGAGGTTGCGGTTATCCCGGTTGCGCGGGTTTTGCCGACGCTTGTGTGAAGGCCGACACCCTCGACGGGAAATTGTGTCCGGTAGGCGGCCGGGACTTGATGGTTCAGATTGCATCTATCCTGGGTAGGGATGCCGTGGCGGCCGAGCCTATGCTTGCGGTCGTGAGATGTAACGGCTCGTGTGTGAACCGTCCCCGTACCAATATGTACGACGGTGCGGCCAGTTGCGCTATCGCCGCTTCCCTTTACGGTGGCGAGACCGGATGCAGTTACGGCTGTCTGGGTTGTGGCGATTGTGTTTCCGCCTGCCTCTTCGATGCAATTCATATAAATCCTGATACCGGGCTTCCCGAGGTGATTGAAGATACGTGTACAGCTTGCGGCGCTTGCGTAAAAGCATGCCCGAAGTCGATTATCGAACTGCGGCCCAAAGGGAAGAAATCGCGCCGCGTTTATGTGTCGTGTGTGAATAAGGACAAAGGGGCGGCGACCCGTAAAGCCTGCGAGGTGGGTTGTATCGGTTGTGGAAAATGTGTAAAGGCCTGTTCGTTCGAGGCTATCGCTTTGGGAACCAACCTGGTCTATATCGACTTTAATAAATGTAAGCTGTGCCGCAAATGTGTTGAAGTTTGTCCGCAACATACCATTACGGAAGAAAACTTCCCTCCCCGTAAACCGAAAGACGAGGTGGCAGCCGCTGCTCAAGCGGTTGAAGCGTAAGCATGAAGAGTAATAAACAGATTAAATACAGAAACTGCATGTTGAAGACGTTTTCAATGGGCGGAGTTCATCCGCACGAAAATAAATATTCAGCGCATCAGCCTATCCGGACTGCAGATATTCCTGCAAAGGCCGTTGTTTTGTTGGGACAGCACATCGGAGCGCCCGCCAAGCCGGTTGTAGCGAAAGGGGATGTGGTTAAGGTGGGAACCCTTATTGCCGAAGCCGGTGGCTTTGTGTCGGCGGCGGTTCACTCTCCGGTGAGCGGTAAGGTGGCGAAGATTGATTCCATCGTCGATGCCGGCGGATACGCCAGACCGGCGATCTTTATCGATGTCGAGGGTGACGAATGGGAAGAACATATTGATCGTAGTCCCGGCCTGGTAAAGGAATGTACGCTTTCCCCGGAAGAGATCGTTAAGAAGATCGCGGATGCCGGTATTGTCGGATTGGGCGGCGCCTGTTTCCCTACCCAGGTGAAATTGACCCCTCCTCCTTCGGCAAAGGCGGAATGTATCCTTATAAATGCGGTGGAATGTGAACCTTACCTTACGGCAGACCATCAGTTGATGTTGGAACACGCCGAAGAAATCATGGTAGGGGTGAACATTCTGATGAAAGCCGTGAAAGTGAATAAAGCGTTTATCGGCATTGAGAACAACAAGCCCGATGCCATAGCGTTGATGGCGGAAGTGGCTTCCGGTTATGCCGGCATAACGGTTGTACCGCTGAAAGTGCGCTATCCTCAGGGTGGAGAGAAACAGTTGATCGATGCTGTGCTGTCCCGCCAGGTGACTAGCGGCGCCCTTCCTGTTTCTGTCGGCGCGGTTGTTCAGAACGTAGGTACGGCATACGCCGTTTACGAGGCCGTTCAGAAAAATAAGCCGTTGGTCGAACGCGTCATTACCGTAACCGGAACGTCTGTGAAGCAACCGTCTAATTTCCTTGCGCGTATCGGTACTCCGGTACAGCAGTTGATCGATGCTTGCGGCGGGCTGCCGGAAGATACGGGTAAGATCGTCAGCGGCGGCCCGATGATGGGGAAAGCCCTGGTGAATACGGATGTGCCGACGGCTAAAGGCAGTTCGGGTATTCTGATCATGAACAGGAAAGAGGCCAAGCGCGGCGAGCGTAAGAGCTGCGTACG
>JAITAE010000295.1 GCA_031284295.1 Spirochaetaceae bacterium | reverse complement strand
CTCTATTCATTTCCTTCCGGTTTTACCAGCAAGTACCATGGTTTCAGGGCGTTTGCGGGGCGGGCGGTACGCAAACTCGGGCGGGCGCTTAAAATAATTGGCGCGGGACTTTTCAAGGCCTGGATAATGCTTATGCTGGTGGGCTACTTCATACTTTTCATGCTGATCGCCATTGCCGCGCTCCTGCTTTCCGTTGCCGCTTCAAATTCATCTTCATCCAACAACAACCGGCGTGGTCATTCCGGCGGCGGTCTTTTTTTTGTATCCGGCATTTTCGATTTCATAATCAGAATCTGGTTCTATTCCGAACTGACAAAATCTTTTGACAGACGCTACGGCGCTTACGGCAGGGCGGAGCAGCGTCCAAAGGGAAAACCGCTGTACAAGGCGATATTTTCTTTTGTGTTTGGCGACGGCGACCCCAACGCAACCATGGAAACGCGGGAAAGACAGGCCGTCATCGCGTACATCCAGGCGAACAAAGGGATTATCTCCCTTCCCGAATTCATGATTTTGACCGGTAAAAACGGCAGCGAGGCGGACAGCCTGATAAGCGCCTACTGTTCCGAGTACGGCGGTATGCCGGAAGCGACGGAAGACGGCACGGTTATTTACCGTTTCCAGGACCTTTTGCTGCGGGTGGACAGGGATAACCGTTCATCTGACGGATTTTCCGCCCCGTTGAAGCTGCTCGAAAAATTTTCGCGGAATAAAACAAAGATGAATGTTTGGTTCTGTGTAATCAATTCCGTGAACTTGATTTTCGGTTCATATTTTTTTGTAAACGCGATGAAGAGCGGACATATCCTGCCGCAAGAACATTTTAACACCGCCTCATATTTGTACAGCGTCACATACATTATAGCGCGTAATTTTATTTCTGATCCGCTCCCCGCTATTTCAATAGGCTTGGGAATTGTACCGGTTGTGTTTTCACTGTTTTTTTGGCTTATACCGCTGGTACGTTACGCCTTGTTAAAAACCGGCAACGAAAAAATAAAACTGGAAAACCTTCGTAAAACCGCGTTTATGTTTATTTGGGACAATCCTGTTGCCGTAAAGCCCGGCGATATAAACCCGGAGATGAAAGAATGTCGTACAAAAAATATGGACGCGGCCAGGGACAGGGTGATAAAAGATATGGGACTGTATTCGATTCCGGATGTCTCCGTAAATGAAGCGGGCGATACGGTTTATTCATTTAATGAACTGAAACGCGAAAAAGCCGCCCTTGAAAAATACCGGTCCAGGGCCGGCGCGGACAGCCCGGAACTGGGAAAAATAATTTTTAAGGCCTAAAGCTAAAATGCCGCTGTTTGTAAATGTTATGCATGGTAAAAGATGATATTTTTTAGAATCGTATACGCGCGTCGTATTGTCCGCGCCGCCGTTACTGTGGGACTGCTGCTCTCTTTTGCCTGTTGCGCGGCCACAAGCGCCGTAAAAAAAGACGCCGTGGCCGGGAACGAATTTGCCGTCCTGCCGGCAGGCGCTCTGGCGTATATGCGGATAGATGTAAAGCCGTCGAGGGGTCTGGTGGATGATATTTTGACACGGCGCAAACT
Source organism: Spirochaetaceae bacterium (assembly GCA_031284295.1). Lineage (GTDB taxonomy): Bacteria > Spirochaetota > Spirochaetia > Treponematales > Breznakiellaceae > JAIRMY01. Next base: position 2,564 of record JAITAE010000295.1, on the reverse strand, counting down.
GAATACAAAAACGGTCAAAACATTTTTTGACAGAACGGATACCGCTGTAGCGGCGGTCTACCCCGCGTCCAACGAAAGCGCGGGTGAGGGGTTGCGGCGGTTTTTGATGATCGCTTACGGCAAGAACTACCCCGCCGCGCTTTCATCGTTTTCGCTGTTTTTCAACCCTGACTGGAAGAAAACAAAATCTGTAAGCGGCAAGAAGTATTGGCGCTATCAAAAAAACCATTTTTCGTTATTTATGCAAAAAAACCAGGCGCGTATTTCGGACGGCGACCCGTTTTTTACAGAAGACGGCGCGGAAACGCCTGAAATCTTTAATGCTTTCGGCGCGGACGCCGATGTATCCGCATGGATTACTAAACCGGATTTTTTGAATACCGCGCTTGCGCGCATGGACATACCGATAACCGTGCCGGCACTCGCGCTGTTTATCAGCGCTTCCAAGCGTGGGGAAGACTGGCAGGCAAGCTTCAGGCTGGAAACGCCGAGCCAGGCCCAGGCGAGGGGTTTGGTTTCGGTGCTTAGCCTGGCGCGAAACGCTCTTGCGGGCGCTTATATAAAAGACCCTGAACTGGCGTCCCTTGCCCGTTTACTACTTTCGGAGCCACCCTCGGTTGACGGAAACGCGCTGATTTTAAAAAGTCCGTCAATCCCGGAATCCGTACTTGCTGGACTAATAGTTTCATTTTCAATATAATCAAACCAAAACATAGGGGAGTTTATGCCTACATACGAATATGAATGTAAAAAATGTGCCCATTCCTTTGAACTGTTTCAAAGCATGAGCGATGAACCTGTAAAAATCTGCCCAAAATGCGGCGGAGATGTGCGGCGTTTGATAAACGGCGGCGCCGGCGTAATTTACAAGGGAACCGGTTTTTATTCGACGGACAAGGCCGCGCAGGCCGCCGCGAAAAAAAGCGCCGATGTCAAAAAGTCCGCCGATTCACCGTGCGCTTCCTGTCCTCATTCTGACGGCGCTTCGGCCTGCCCGGAAAAGGCTGCCGGTTAGCCCGATAAACAGGCCCAATGAGGAAAAAGAAGCCCCGCTTCTTTTGCGACGGCTGCGGAGCGGAGGTTACCGCGAATGCGGAACGTTGTCCGCGGTGCGGCAAGTTTTTTGCTTCAATTCGCTGCCCGCGTTGTGGTTTTATCGGGGGGACAGATACGTTCAGCAAGGGCTGCCCCGCCTGCGGTTACTCCGCGCCACGTTCCGCCCGCGGCAGCCAACGGCAGAGCAAGCCTGATCCGCGCGCTACGGTACCCGAAGGCCCCGTAGCGCTGTGGCTTTATGCCGTAGGCATAGCCCTGCTAGCCATGTTGATGACCGCCCTGTTCATGTGCGTAACACGTTAGGCTTTCGGCCTTATCTAGCGCCCTCGTTGCTTCAGAGGGTGAACTTATCACTTGTTTACGACACGCCTGGAGTTTGCGGTAAGCGGCGCGTAGCGCCGCGGCGCAAACTCCCAAGCTCAACGCGGAGCGTTGAGCCCTTGACACCCCAGCCACATAGCATTACACTGTCAGTATGTATCTAAAGGGTAAGCTTACAAGCAACGGTTTCCCCGTTTACAGCCGCTACGGGCGGCCTTGCGGCGCTTTCCGGCGTGCTATTCACAGCTCAATTTTCATCATCTACCCCCCCCCCCCCAGCATTTAAGCCGTTTTTTTCAAGCGGCAAACGGTAATCGTTACAACGGCGCCGCCGGTTTCACCCGCAAAACTAATGTTTTCACAGGCGGCCTCGCACTTGCTCAAGATCATAACTCACACGTCACGGCTTATGGGGCAAAAGCTTTAGCTTTTAAGTCAAAAGCTTTAGCTTTCAAGGCATTCACTCAAACCACTATCACTATGATGTATCTGCGGGGGCGGCACGAACTGGGATTCAGGGTGATCTTCGTCAGCGGGGACCCGCGCGACCGGGCCAACGGCGGCGTTTGGGTTTGGTACAGCGTTGTCGCGCCGGGTGAAGTGCCGACTGAAAAGCCGGAGGACTTGCGCAAATCGTTTTTTACGCGGCGCAAGAAGGATGCGATCGAGTTTGACTACGGGGATTCTGGGAAGCGGCGTATATCGCGGCGCGGATCGAGAGCTCCGGCGGTCATCAGGGCAACTGGGGCCCGATGGTTTCGGCGGTCATTCCGTAACGCTGGTGTTATCCGCTTTGAGCGGTTAAACATAAAAAATTGACGGCGGGACGGCGTTGCGCGACCGCACGCGGGGTGGAAGCCGCGAAGGAGATGGTATGGCGCTAAATGGTTTTAGCTATGATGAAAGCAGGAAGACAATCACCATTGAGGAAAAAAGTCCCGATAACGATAGTCGTTTCATAGTTGTTTGGGAAAATGTTGAAAGGAATATCGCCGGGGAAGCGGGGGCGATGTACGGAAGATCAGAACCCATTGACGGTTTTTTGCATAAAAACGGCTGCAAAAGGTATTGGGGGAATAAATGAAAAAGCCCGCGTCAGTCATAGCCAAGGCTCTGGCCCTTGCCGCGCTCGTGATGACGGCGGCAACGGCCTGGGCAGGCGGCGGGAAGGAGGGCATCCCGCTTGA
>JAITAE010000182.1 GCA_031284295.1 Spirochaetaceae bacterium | reverse complement strand
ATTGATACGGAGCGGTGGGTGTTGTCGTTGTTGATATTTATGCCGGTGACTGTCCTGCCTTCAGCCAGCGGGTAAAGCTGGTACTGGTTTTGAGAGAAGCTGGACGTATCCTTTATTGGCGGCAGTCCAACGCTCGTTCCGTCGCTGAATTCCAGGCTCAGTACCGACAAGTTATCTACACGGGCGGCAATGACGGGCTGCCCGGAAGATTCGGCGGCCTGGGCTGACGGCGTATCTGTGGGCAGCCCGTCCGGCGCATCTGACGCTAAGGCGTCAGATGCGCCGGATGCGCCGGATGCCGGGCCGGACTCGGTACGCTGACGCTGTATAACGTATTTGCCGTCTACAACGGCATCGCTTCCGTCCGCCTGGGCCGATGGAATCACGGGCTGAGGCGGAAACGCGGCTGCCGGATCGGGAACGCCACCGTCCGGGGCGCCGCTTCCGCCGCTTCCATCGCTGGAAGCGCTTGTCGGCAGTACATCCGCCGCCGTAATTGATGTCTCGAAACGCAGTATCAGCGTACGTGCCGGCACGACGTCACCCAGCGAAATATTTACGCTGGACATGGGCGGCGCTTGCATACCGTCGCCTGAAACAGACTCGTTTACCGGGGAAGAGCCCCGGGCCGCTATAGCTTTTATGTTGGTAATTTTAGGTTCAGCCGCGTTCTGTCCTACGATGCCGGTTTGCAGGGCCAGCTTGAGCGCGTCGCCTGAAAAACTAAGGCGGTTTTCCGCGCCCGTTACAAGCGATTCCAGCAGCAGTGACTTGTTGCCTTTCTGTACGGCAACCAGTCCGGCTTTTATGCTGCCCTGGCCGCGGCGGTTCACCGTATCCACAAATTCCTGTAGACCGCCGCCCGAAAACTCAAATGAAACACTTTTGCCGCCCGCCGAAAAGGAATATTGGCCTTCAGGCACTTGAAAAGAGCCGTCCAGCGGTTTTGAAAGGAAGCGGTCGGCGGCTGCCGTCTGTTTTACAATGAATTCATGTTGCTGCGCGGATGCCTCGCGCGAGGCGGCCGCGCCGAGCGCCGCCTCGTTACTGGAAAGGGCGGATCTGTCGTTGAACGGATTCTGATACGAATACAGCAGGCGGGAATCTTCCCTAAGCCGGGTAATACGCAGACTCAGATTCTGCCAGTTTGTCTTTTGCGCGGCAAGAGTTTCGTTGGTCCGTTCGATCCGCTGTTTGGGCAGACGCTCGACCTGCATAAGGCCTTCGACAATCTTTTCAGTGTCAAACCGGCTTTTTACCCCCGGTATAGATATATCAGGCATTAATTCCCTTGCCCCGCCTGCTAAACTTTTTCGTCAAACAGGAAACCTATCGCCTCTTCTATCTTACCGTGAAGGCGTTGCAGTTCTTCCGGCGGCAACACTTTTATTACCTTATCGGTATCGGGATCTATCACATTGACGGTTATCTCGTTTGATTCATGGTTTATAACAAATTGTAATTTTTTGTTAAAGGCGAGGCTTAGTTTTTGAAGACGCTCAATCCCGGCCTTAATTTTTTCCAACGTATGATTTCCTGGCAGACTCGATGCGAAACGTTTAACCTCGCTGTCCCAGTCATTCAATGGTGACGAGCGGCGCTCAACATTCGGTTTGTGTTTTGCCGTCTCGTCCTGTGGCACGGAAAACCCCATTTCAACAACATTTGCTACCATATTCAAAATATACCTCCTTTCATAGGGATAGTGGGAACTAGGAGTTTGTTGCGCTTTGCGCAAAAACTTTCAAAAATCGACTGCAAGGCAATTTTTTACCTTGCAAACTCCGGCAACAGGCCGGATAATCATGATTTTTATAACTTTTTTCAACGAAAAAAGTTATAAAAACCTACAAGTGCAACAAGCTGTTAGCGCCCAGGCAAAACCGGAACCGGTGTCAACCTGAGCTTGCAAAAAGAAAAAGATGGGGAAGCGCGCGAACCTCCCCATCTTTTGTGATAAAAGACAACGTCCAGAAGCCTCTTACCGTAAAAAGTTTTACCTGCCTTAGCCGAGCAACGAAAGAACCGACTGATTCCTGACGTTAGCCTGGGCAAGCATCGCTACGCCGGCCTGCGAAAGGATCTGGTCCTTAGTGTACTGAACCATACCCGACGCCATATCCTGATCGCGTATGCGGGATTCGGCTGCCTGAAGATTTTCCGCCGCCGTCGCTACACCGATAGCCGCCGTTTCAAAACGGTTCTGGTAAGCACCAAGATCCGCGCGCTGCTTGGATACAATTTTGAGTGCGTTATCCAGGTCACCGATGGCCTTGTTGGCGCCTTCGGGGCTCGTAAGATCGACACCACCTTGATCAAACTGTAGACCCAGGGCCTGCGCCGTCATCGTACCGATGAAAATCTGTTTGTTCTGATCCATGTTTGCGCCAACCTGAAGCTGCATAACTGCGCCGGTAACACTCTCACGAGCAAACGCGCCGGTAAGCATATTCATACCGTTGAACTGGGCGTGGCTCGCGATGCGGTTGACTTCGTCTACAAGAGCCGAAACTTCAACCTGTATCTGCATACGATCCTCGTCGCTGTAAATACCGTTAGCCGACTGTACGGACAATTCCCTCATGCGATGCAAAATATCCTGAGCTTCCTGAAGGTAACCTTCCGTCGTCTGAATGAACGATACGCCATTTTGAATATTGCGCTCTGCCTGGTTAAGACCCCTGATCTGGCTCCTCATCTTCTCGGAAACCGCAAGACCGGATGCATCATCGCCCGCGCGGTTGATGCGTAGACCCGAACTGAGCTTTTCCATTGCTTTTGTCGTATCGGCCTGGGTAACCCCAAGCTGACGATTGGCAAACATGGCGCTCAAATTGTGGTTAATAATCATATAACCCTCCATGTGTTAGTAATCTTTAGCTATCCTTAGCTTAAGATCGTACACGCAACAGGTTCCGGCAATGTCTTCGCGCCAAGCCGTACCGGCATCCTGAAAGCGGAACGTCAGACTACTCAATCCGCAAAACCGTCAACAACGGCTTCCCGATGGATTGATTATTCTGATGTATCCGCCGTGTAGTATTCAACGAGGGTGTTTATCAATTATCGATGGCTTTTACAGCCTATAAACATTGTATATCGTTTTTAAAAAATATTCAAGTAGTCTTTAAAAAGGGAATGGGAGATAAAGATGCTGTTTCAAAGTAGCGTCCTTACCTCCCATTGTCCCCACGCCTTTTTTACTGGAGCAGTTGTAGTACTGAGGACGCTCTTTGGTTAGCCTGCGCAAGCATCGCGGTACCGGACTGGCTGAGTATCTGATCGGTAACGTATTTGACCATCTCGTTAGCCATGTTGGTATCGCGGATACGGGATTCCGCGGCTTGCAGGTTTTCCGCGCCTATGTCTATGCCGCGGATTGCGTGTTCCAGCCTGTTCTGGTAGGCGCCAAGGTCGGCCCGCTGCTTGTTGATATTCTTGATCGATTCATCGAGCGTGCCTAGGGCGCGATTGGCGGAATCGGCGCTTTCGAGAGACAGGATGCTGTCGTCATCGATATCACGGATGCCGAGTCCCTTCGCCGTCATAGTACCGATGAAGACTTGCTCCCGCTGGTCTATGTTCGCTCCGATGTGAAACCACATGGAACCGGTAACTACATTATTGCCTGTCTGACGGGCAAAGCGTCCGGTAAGCATATTGAGCCCGTTGAACTGGGCATGGCTGGCAATCCGGTCTACTTCATCGATGAGTTGGGAAACTTCGACCTGAATCTGCATACGATCTTCGGCGGTGTAGATGCCGTTAGCGGATTGGACCGCAAGTTCACGTACACGCTGAAGGATGTCCTCGCTTTCCTGCAAATAGCCTTCTGTAGTTTGAATAAAAGAAACGCCGTCTGCGGCGTTGGCCGAGGCGCGGTTCAAGCCGCGGATTTGACTGCGCATTTTTTCTGAAACGGCAAGCCCTGATGCGTCATCGCCCGCTCGGTTAATCCTTAAACCGGACGACAGTTTTTCCATGTTTTTCTCGAGCGCACCCTGCGTTACTTTGAGGGATCGGTCTGCGAACATGGCGCTAAGGTTGTGGTTGATAATCATTATCTTCCTCCATGATTTGTTGCGGATTGGGGCTCCGCATAAAGGGCATCCTTGCCCTTTTTGAGTTCAGCCTTCCCCATTAGGCTTTGCTCATTTCAAATATCGGCTAATAATATACATTACTTTAACAAGCTGCGCACGGCGTATTCCCATACTTTTATGAATGGTTCAATTTCAGCGCGAATGCGCTTCAGGAAGATAATATCGTCTGACGGAGGGTGTGCGCCGCCGCGGGCGGCGCAGTCGGGGAAGTGAGCCCACAGGTATGAAGCCGAGTCCAACAGGCTGTCCAGGCGGCCGGCGGGGGCAGCCGTCCCGCCCTTCAGTATGCCGAGCAGTTCGTAAAGCAGCGCGTTCTCCCGTTCAATGAATCTGCGTAAAGTACGGGCCGCAGGCGGCGACGGCGCGGACGCGGCGGGATTCCCGCCGCGTCCGGCAGCCGCCATTGCCCGCGCCGCCGCCTCGCCGGACAATGTTTCCACCCCGAGCGCCGGGCCGTTTCCGGTTAACGCAAACACGCGGCCAGTTCCGGCGAATTCCCGCCTGAAAAGACGGCGGTAGTTATCCATGGCCGGGTCGCTGTACGCGCCATCGCCCGCGGCGCGCCCCCGCATTGCCGCCGCCGTCGGGTACATGCCGCCAAAGCGCGTATGCTTTTTCAGAATTTCACCGTGCGACGGGCTCCCGCGGCAATGGTACTTGTCAAGCGTAAACGCAAAGTCTATTCCGGCGGTAAAAACAGGCCCCGTTCCCAGCCTTAGCGCCAGGCTTACCGCGCTGAGGCCGACGGAACCAAGCGGCGGAAGTTCGGCGGGCAGCAGTTTAAGGGCCGCTAGGCGGTCGAATACGCTCAGTTCAGTCCAGCGCGTCCAAAACAAATATGTTTCACCGCCCAAAACGCCGCTTACGGCAGGCAGCGCGGACAGGTCCATTGCGACAGGTATACGCCAAGCGCCCGCGCCGCAAAAGTCACGCAGATTCCAGTGCTGGGCTTCCAGCGCAACGACAAGGTCGGGCTTGATATTTCGCTCCTTGAGCGGGTGTAACGCGGTATCGACGCATAGGATACGACAGTTTGAAGGTAGGGGCCGGCGTTCAATGCCGTCAAGGAAACCGTCAAGGGAGGGCCCCGCGCCCAGAACGAGTACGGGGCAGCCGCCAAAATCGAGGCTCTCCACACCGGGCCTTTCCGCAAGCAGGCAAAGGTTTCGTATCGCGTTACGCATATACCGCCGTCCCAGCCTTGTAAGTGTAAGCGCGTTTGACCATTCGGTAGCGACCGCGCGGCGCAAAAGGTCGATGGCGGCCTCGTAAAAGCCCGCGTTTAACTGCCATCCGGCAGTTAAACGCAGTTCTTTCACTCGTCTGAAATGGCGGGGCCCCCAGCTCTGTCCGGCAAACGCGGCGAGCGCCGCCGGATTTTCGGTTCTTACGAAGCAAAACCTGTCGTCTTTGGCGGCTTCCAGCCTATTTATATGGTCTCCTGAAAGGTTGTAAAGCGCCGCGTCCGCTTCGACGCAGAGTAGCGCCGAATCGGATGGCAAATTTCGCATGATGAGCGGTATGCCGTAGCCCAACAGCGGGGACGGCAGCAGGTACAGCGTCCCTGCCGCAAGCGGCAGGGACGCTTCCACGGCGCGTTCAGCCTGCCGTAGCGGGTCTATACGTGACAGCAGCGCCTTGCCCCGGTAGTAAACAGTAAAACCCCGCCGCGCCTGTTCCAGTCTGGGCTGCTCGCCGGGTTCATTTGCTGTTTGCGGGGTACACATCAGGTCAAATCACGCGCAAGGGATTGAAGCGGAATAAGGACGCATGAGCGCATAGCGCCATGCGGCCTTATTATAGCGGAAAGCCCGGCCCCGCCCGGCGGCGGGGATGCGCCCATAAAAGCGTACCGGCAGTCTGTAGCACTTGGTGGATTTTTTGCGCATACATACAAAAATTCCGGTTTATGGACTGCTTTGGCGGTTTGCGGGGTAAAAAATCGACTTCCAATCGATTTTTGAAGGTACTATGCACGAAGCATACCAAACTGCTAGTTGGAAAACAGGCGAAAGTACGTGTTGATGAAATTATCATTAAACTTATCGCTTACCAGAATCGCGCCTGCGATGCTCCGCAGGGTCTCGTTTTCTGCCCACCAGGAAGAGTACGTAGTCTTGCTGTTTTCCGCCGCGCCGCTTTCGTCCGGGAGTTCCTCGCCTGGATACAGGACGACGATGTTGTCCCCGCCGCCGCTCAGCACTACTGGGCGTGAAGGTTCGCCTACAGGTGTGGAAAACGCGGCGCGCCAGAAATTTTCATCGGAAACGGCGTCCCGCAAACCGGGCGCCTGGAATGAATTGAGGCTTGTGAACAGCGGACTGTCGCCATAATTTACGGGAAGAGGGCCGAATTCATGCGTCTCCAGGCTGGCTTCCACCGCCGCGCCGGTAAAACCTACCGTACGCGCCCGCTGAGCGAAGTTTTCGGCCTGTGTGATAAGCCAATCCTCAATAACGCCGCGTTCACTGCTCATCAAAAACCCGCGTACCTTGCCTAGAGTCTCAGAATCTTGCAGGTTGGGCGGGCGGGACATCTCGTTTGCGCGGAAAATAACCCCGCCGGAGGACAGTTCCAGCGCCTCGCTCATATTATCCTTGGGCAGGTTGATCACGGCCTGCCACTGTTCCGCGTCCGGTATCTCGGATGAAAGCTCAAAGGACATCCGCGCACCGGTATCCCCGCCGCGGTCGGCATATTCATCGCCGGACTGTGTACGGGCGGCGTCCTCAAACGTTATCTCACCGGAGAGAATTTTATCCAGTATGGTCTGCGCTTCACGCTTGCCGCCGGGAACCGTTATTCTAGAAAGATACACCGTTTTGAACATATCCGTATTCCGGCTCGCGTAAGCCGCAACCTCACTATCGGGATATAATGTGTAAGGAAACGCCGCCATACGGAATTTACGCTGAAGGAGCGCCATCCGCCCGATAAATTCAGCCTCAGCTTCGGCAATTTTTATCGTGCCGGCATCATCGTGGTAAATGTTGACGGTTAAATCGTTCCGCATATCCTGCCACAACTTTATCCTTTCGGAGGCGTCCATCTTGTTGTACTTTAACACCGAAAAACGTCCGTTCTCCTGAAAGAATGGAAGTTCCGCGACTTTTTTGTCCACAAAGGATTTGGACGGCGTATAGCCCGATCGATTCATAATATCGAGAATCGCGGTACGCTCAACAGTTGTTTCGAA
>JAITAE010000153.1 GCA_031284295.1 Spirochaetaceae bacterium | reverse complement strand
GTGAATAGCGCGCCGGAAACCGCCGCAAGGCCGCCGGTAGCGGCTGTAGACGGGGGAACCGTTGCTTGTAAGCTTACCCTTTAGATACATGCTGACAGTATAGTGCTATGTGGCTGGGGGTGTCAAGGGCTCAACGCTCCGCGTTGAGCTCCGGAGTTTGCGCTGCGGCGCTACGCGCCGCTTACCGCAAACTCCAGGCGTGTCCCTGGGCTGCCGGACGGCAGTGATTAGTGATTAGTGATTAGTGATTAGTGATTAGTTAATAGTGAAGAGTGAAGGGTGAAGAGTGAAGAGTGAAGAGTGTTAATCCGTGTAATCCGTGTAATCCGTGTAATCCGCGTAATCCGTGGACGATTTAGAAGGATGAAAGGTGAGGTGTGAAGGGCGTTGGCGGCATGCTACCGCGTAGCGGACTTTAAACCCGCTGGCGGGCGCGTAGCGGACTTGAAAGCCGCTGGCGGGGGCGGCGGATTGGGGGGTAGCGGAATAAGCGGCTGCGCCGCTTATTCCCGGAGTTTGCGAAGCAAACTCCAGCCGGTGTTGGCGGGGTGGCGGATTGGGGGGTACTGGAAGACCCGCATAGCGGGGCTGGAAGTAGGGGGGCGCGGCGATGATGCGGCTATGTGCCGGTGGCGGCATGGAAAACAGCGCCCCCCTTTGTGTTAAAGAATCATTGTGAACCTAGCTAATCGCAGGGACAACAACTGACATACCCGCGTATTTAAAACCCCACTGGTGGGGCTGGGGTATGCTCCCGCGTAGCGGACTTTAAACCCGCTGGCGGGCGCGTAGCGGACTTTAAACCCACTGGTGGGGCCCCCCTAATAGCGGCAACGCCCCCCCCCCCCCCCTATCCTCATCGCTTGATGCCGGGAGCCATTGCATAAATTCGCCGCCTCCATTTACCTGCCTTACGCCGTCATCGCGCCTCGCATTATTTTACAGTGATAATTTCGTACTCACTTGAACCAAGACCGATCTTTTCGGCGTGAGTTATCTGGGCCAGACCGGATGTCGTGGGATGCACGTCAACAAAATGGTCGCCGTGAGTCCTCTCCCGTTCCGACAGTATGCTGGTGTTTATCACGGGGGCGGCGTTTGACGCGTCCAGACAGGCTTTGTCCAGCGCCACCGGATCAAAACTTGCGAACATTCCAATATCGGGGATTATCGCCGCGTCATTTTCGCCGTGACAGTCGCAGTATGGTGAAACTTGATTGATGATACTGATGTGGAAGTTAGGACGCCCACCCAGCACAGCTTTCGTGTACTCAGCCATTTTACAGTTCAGTTTAACGCTTCCTGAATCGCTGTTGTTAAAAATCGCGTTGTAGTTACAACTTCCGATACAACGCCCGCAGCCTACGCATTTTTCGTGGTCAATGGCTGCTTTCTTGTCCGCGCCGTAGGATATCGCGCTGTGGGCGCAGTATTTTGAACACTGACGGCAGCCTGTACACCTGCTTGTCTTGACTTCCGGCTTGCCGTCATTGTGCATCCGCATCTTTCCGGCGCGGCTGCCTGAGCCCATGCCCACGTTCTTTATCGCCCCGCCAAAGCTCGCTATCTCGTGTCCCTTGAAATGGTTAAGCGACACCAAAATATCCGCGTCCATGATAGCGCGGCCTATCAGCGCCGTCTTGCAGTACTCGCCGCCCGGAACAGGAACCTCTATGTCGTCCGTGCCCTTAAGCCCGTCCGCTATGATGTTTTGTACGCCTGTCGACAGCGGCGTATAGCCGTTTTCAAACGCGGCATCCATGTGCACTATCGCGTTGTTGCGCCGCCCGACGTACAATGTGTTGCAGTCCGTCAGAAACGGGATACCGCCCCGTCCCTTTATATGATCCGCCACAACCTTCGAGAAGTTGGGCCTCAGGAAGGCAAGGTTCCCCGGCTCGCCAAAGTGAATCTTGATCGCGGTAAACTTGTTTTCAAAGTCAATCCCGTCGATACCCGCCTTTGTGATGAGCCGCTCCAGCTTTTTCAAAAGCCCGTCGCCCACCCTGCACCTCATGTCGGTGAAGTACACTTTTGATTTACTCATTTTGTTCTCCTGTATAAATGAAATACCCCGCCGCCCCGCGGCGGGGATTAAAGCCGCTTCAAATTCATATCAAACCGTATTTATTGAACGCTTTTGCCAAACCGTCATTTTCTATGCTGTCCGTTACATCGCCGGCGGCCTTTTTCAGCGAGTCTACCGCGTTTCCCATCGCAACGCCGAGTCCGGCGCGCCGTATCATCGTACTGTCGTTGTCGCTGTCGCCGAACGCGATTGTGTCCGCCAGAGCAAAGCCGTGATAGGCCGCGACTTTTTCCAGCGCAGTCCCCTTATTCACGCCGCGCGGCCCGATCTCACCGCCCGTCATGCCGGATACCGGAATAGAAAGGCGGAATAGTTCAAAGGTTTCGCCAAATTCACGCGCCGCATCCTCGAAGCTGACGCTGCCTGAGTCCCAGAAGGCCACCTTGCGTACGCCGCCGAGGGCCAAATTACCATCGTCCCATTCACATTCTTTGAATATCCGGCGTATAAATATCCGCTCCAGCAGATATCTAAAGGTCAAGTGTCTCCCCGCGTAGTATTCGGCAAAGTAGGATTTAAGGTAAGGGCCGGCAATCAGCCTGTCCTCACGCTCAAGCATGTACGCCGCCTTGCGCCCGTTAAGGTAATCCAGCAGTGCGCGCAGTTTTTCCGGTTCTACGGCGGCGCTGAACAGCAGTTTCCAGCCGTTTTTACTTAGCTCCGGCGCCGGAAGGCCGTCCGCCGTGGACGGGCCAAACGCGCCATCAGCATTTTGGCAGGTCTCAATGTAAGCTCCGCCTGAGCTGACAATGCCGTCAAAACCAATCCGTACTATTGCCGGGCTTACCTGTAAACGCGCCCTGCCCGTACAGATATACAACAGGTGGCCGTTCAGCCGCGCCTTGCGGCAGGCGCGTTTCGCCGACGAAGGCACATGATTTTCAACGGCAAGAGTTCCGTCAATATCCAAGAAAACGATTTTTCTGTTCAAGTTTTCCACCGGTTCAACAGCGGTTACGCCTGCTGCTTACCTTTAATTTTTGCCCAGGTATCGCGCAGTCCGATAGTTTTGTTGAATACAGGCCTGCCGCCCGCGCCGTCCTCCGTGTCGCGGACAAAGTAGCCCTGCCGCTCAAACTGAAAGAACGGCCCGCCAGAGACCGGCGCCCCCGCCCCCGCTAGTAGACAAGGCTCGGCGAGCGCGTCCCTTACCGTAGTAAGGGACGCCGGGTTAAGGCCGTCAAGAAATGTTTTGCCCGGAGGGGTTTCCATCGGGCGTTCCGGCGTAAACAGGTAATCGTAAACCTTTACCTCGATGGGCAGCGCGCCCGCCGCCGGTACCCAGTGAATCGTCCCCTTAACCTTCCTGTTGTCGGGAGCGTTTCCGCCTTTGGTCGAGGGGTCGTACACGGCGCGTACAGCGGTGATATTCCCCGATGAATCTTTTTCAAAACCGGTACAAGTAACGATGAATCCGTAACGCAGCCGCACACTGTTCCCCGGATAGAGCCGGTAGTATTTGGGCGGCGGCGTTTCAGCGAAATCATCCCGCTCTATCCACAGTTCACGGGTAAACTTTATCTTCCGTGTACCGGCCCCCGGATCTTCCGGGTTGTTCACCGCGTCAAGTTCTATTTCGCTTCCCGCCTCCAGATTTTCGATTACCAGTTTGAGCGGTTTCAACACCGCCATCACGCGCAAGGCCCGTTTATTGAGGTCTTCCCGCAGGCAGTATTCGAGCAGGGCTATGTCAACCGTGCTGTCGGTCTTTGCGACGCCGATGCGCGTCATAAAATCACGCAGTGCGGCGGGCGTATAGCCCCGGCGGCGCAGGCCGGCAAGCGTAGGCATACGCGGATCGTCCCAGCCGGAAACGCGCCCCTCCCGCACAAGCTGCAGCAGGTAACGCTTCGAAAGCACGGTATGCGTCAGGTTTAGCCTCGCAAACTCTATCTGCCTGCTCGGAAAAACCTCCGCCTCGCGTATGAACCAATCGTACAAAGGCCGGTGAATCTCGTACTCCAGCGAGCAGAGCGAGTGCGTTATCCCTTCTTTCGCGTCGGAAAGCGGGTGCTGAAAGTCATACATCGGGTAGATGCACCAGCTATCACCCGTCCGGTAATGTTTTTCCCGCCTGATGCGGTACATGACGGGATCGCGCATCACCAGGTTCGGATGTTTCATGTCGATTTTTGCCCGCAGCGTTTTTGAACCGTCGGGAAATTCACCCCGTCTCATCCGCTCAAACAGGTCAAGGTTCTCGTCAACGCCGCGATTCCGGTACGGGCTGTCCCTGCCCGGCGGAGTTTCCGTGATGTTATTCTTGTCCGCAACCGCCGTCCCGCGATATTCGCGCATCTCATCCTCGGAAAGATCGTCAACATAGGCGTTCCCCTTCCTGATAATCTTGACGGCAAGCCCGTACAAGTGCTCGTAGTAGTCTGATGCGTAAAATTCGCGTTCCTCCCAGTCAAAACCAAGCCACTTTATATCGCGTTTTATCGCTTCAACGTATGAAATATCCTCTTTTTCGGGATTCGTGTCGTCAAATCGCAGGTTACACTTGCCGCCGAAGCGCGCCGCCATCGAAAAATCAATCGACATCGCCTTACAATGCCCGATATGAAGCCAGCCGTTGGGTTCAGGCGGAAATCGTGTATGCACACGGCTAAAACGCCCGGACGCAAGGTCTTCTTTTATAAAATCACTGATAAAATCGCTGGTTTCTACGCTTCTCTCCGCATCTTCCATGCCCAAAGTATGCCCAAAGCCACTCCTCCCGTCAAGCGTCCGGGGCCGCTTTAAATAGGCTGGTATGTCAGTTGTTGTCCTTGCTGTTTCCTAGGTTCACAATGATTCATAGGATGAAGGGGGGACGATTTCCACGCCTTTTCAGGCATATAACCGCCCTTGTTGTCCGTCCCCCAGCCCGATAAAGCGCGCGAAACATTGAGCGCGTTTAGGCGAAAAAGCCACCGGCTGTGGCGCGGTACCAGGCTACCGCACCCATAAACATCTTCAGCGCCCTACGGGCGCACACGGTTGCGCCCTACCCCCCAATCCGGGGCCCAAGCGCCTTAATACGAATGTCAACGAAGTTGACGCTCCTTCTAATAGGTTAAGCAGGATGCAAAGCGTCAGGCAAAACAGATTAAATACTGTTTTGTGCAATTAAATGAGTTTGCTCCTTAGGGCAACGATGATGCGCCAACTTTGTTGGCGAGGCCTCAAGTTAATCAGCGTTGCCCTATGTTCACAATGATTCATATATCATATAATGTTTTATCGGATATAAATATATTCGGAGACTGGGAAAACATAGGTGAAAATGCTTTGACCGTACTAGGCAATGCCGGAAATTATTTAAAGGAAGCTTACGATGATATGGGCGGGATAACATATTGGAAAATCACTTTCCAATTCCAATACGTTGAGGCGGTTTGAAAATATGTATAAGATGCTTTCTTCTCCTGAAAAATTATTGGATTTGTATATGAGAATGATGCATTAATTTGAGGTAAAATGAAAATGAGCGCAATGAAAATAGTAAAATGGCTAATCATTGTATATATATTTATAGTTTCTATTTTTCTCTTGGAGGTGCCTTTGTCGCTAGATTTGTTTTTTTTCTTGGAGGTGCCTTTGTCGCCAGCTTTGATTTTTTTCTTTACTCCGGCAAGTTGTGTTTTTGGAATAATACTGTTTGTCTATTTATGTTGTACCCGCCAATTAGTAATTTCAAGGAAAATCTTTTTTTTACTGCCGCATATTTTACTGTATTTACTGATACCTCATGATTATGCACTTTTTTTACAGCGCATCGAAGACCTTACCAAATGGTCTAATATGGGAGCTTTGCTTTTTGAGATCGTTACATGGGGTTTGCCGTTTCTACTCTATTGTTTTTTACAAGTTACTGATAGAGTACTCTCGATTAGCGCCATAATACTATGTTTCATTTTACCGATTCTTTATTTCGGTGCAGCCGGCTATGTGTTTAGGTAATGAAATAATTTTGGAGATGACATGGGTACCAGAGGTACATTTAATTATGCTGATAGACTTGCGCATTTTGACTTCGATATGCATCCATTTGACTATGAGTACGGTACAAATTCTATTGCTTCCGTTGGGAAAGGAGTACATTATTTGGCTACGGACATTGCGTATAACATCGAAAAAGTACTTCCCAATAAAAGGAGGCGTTAAATGGGGGTAGTAAAAATGATACAATAGAAACAATTGAACCTTTATTTGATATTTATATTTCTATAGCTATAAGCTTTATTCTGCAATATCTGGTTTAATACCCCGCGGCTTGCCGCGGCTCAGGTAATGCAACGCCGACAGAGATTTGGTATTAAACCAGACGGTATTATAAATTTCCGCACCCGATCGAGCCTCCGTTCAAACTAATACAAC
>JAITAE010000151.1 GCA_031284295.1 Spirochaetaceae bacterium | reverse complement strand
CTCCGATGATTTCTGTTATAGTTTTCATAACGAGAGTCTCCTTGTATTGGTAGTTTAGACGCTTCAATCTTACAGGGGTTCTCTCGTTTTTCCTATCCCGGTTTCAGCCGTATTTAGCTGTTTCCTGCGGTTTTGGGAAAGGCTCGTAATATTGAATATTGCATATTGCATAAACGATCTGTACAATTCCGCTTATTATATAGGATCTTTTATTTATAATATGCACTATCGCATTCTCGAACAAATCGGAGGTAGGCATTGAGTAACAAAAACGTTAAAAATATATGTATTTTAATTTTGCTTATGCTGGGCGGCTGCTCTAGTACAAGTCCGAACAAGGGGCATAAAAGCGACGAAGCAGCTGAGAAAATAGCGGACTTCATAGAAAACCTGTTGGCTAGTGAAGATCCGGACAAGAGTTTTAGATTTGACGAATGGGAGCTTTCTAAGCGGCTGGAAGATTGGGACGATGAACGGGAATTAGCTCTTAGTTTCAGTCACTGGTATGCAAGCCGGGAATATTTTGCTAAAATCCAATTACATACAAAATACTACCCGCGTAAGCTGCGCATCAAAGAAGTCTCTTTTATTCTGGATGGGAAGAAGTATTATCTTATGAAAAATAAGACAAGAGCCATAGATAAAATGTTTCTGAGTCCCAACGGTTTTTATCATGCGGGAGATTTTATTGGTTCCCCTGTGGCTGTGATAAAAATAATAAGTATCCATTCTTATATTCATTCAATTTTAAAAAACTACATGGACTTTGGCGATGAAATTATAATACCGGTAACAATAATTTATTCTTTTGATAAGAAAAAAGAAAGGCAGCAGTTAACTCGCTATAAAGTAAAATGCGTTGAAGGAAGGGAGAGCTACCCTTGGCCTTTTTATTGGTTTATGGGGTTGGGGTGATTCAAAAAGTATGATATAAAAATGCTGTTAATTTTTTGTGGTATAATGAATTACGAAATATTGATAGGGAGGAGCCGTGAGCTGGTGGAAATGGAGAATGCGGGCAGACGGAAATGATAGACGTTCCAAACATCGAGCGAGTCCTTAAAAAGGTCTTTTTTGAGAGGTTTTTTGCTTCAAAAAGGACGTTCTGAAGGTCTTGTTAGGGGTTTTGAAAGTCCAGGAAAACGCTGATTTAGGAGTTTCGCAACGCGAAACTCACAAGTGAGGGTGGTACGGCCCCGGATTGGGTGGTAGACCGCAACGTAGTGCGGGAGCAGGGCGCTAAAAACTTTTTCTAAACAGCGGCCTGGTCCAGCGCCACAAAACAGCGTTTAAGCTGTTTTGCCTGACGTTCTACCGTACGCTTAGCTGCATAAGGAAGGGAACGAGCTTGCTGCGGCAATTTTTGCCTTTACGCGCTCATAGCCTGATCCGGCAACTCCTGCGCCACCGTAGTCAGCGTCAGCAGTTCCGTAACATCCGCTGCCGGAACACCCCACACCGTCCCCTTGACGGCCAGAATCGCGTTCCAGTTCTTTGCCTTTTCCAACTGCGCCGAGCGCGCCGAAGGAAGCCAATCCTCATTCTTAGGCATAGTAAACTCCCTATTGATGGTATATTTTTGGTCAGCAACCGGCGCCGTTCCAAAACAACGCGACAAAAAACCATATACCTTTTGCCTTGTTTTGTATACCTTCCACCATAAAACAGGGACAATCCGCCGGAGAAAAGGTTCAGTCCGCCGTAGAAGGTATACCTTTTGCCCAAAACAGGGACAATCCTCCCCGGGAGGTATCCAGTCTGCCGTAGAAAAGGTTCAGTTTACTGTGGGGGTTCAGTCCACCGTGGAGAACGTTCTGTCTGCCGTGGAGAAGGTTCTGTCCGCCGTGGAGAAGGTTCAGTCTGCTGTGGAGAAGGTTCAGTCCACCGTGGAGAAGGGATCAGCTCGCCGGGGGATGGGATGGGTGGGGTGACGGTATATACGAAAGAGTGCGGATAGAGTGTGGTTGGATGAAATTGCGACATGGGATGAAATTGCCCACTTGACAAAAAATTCCAGAAATAATATCATAGTAAATATATTGTATTACTAGGGAATAGCCCTTTGTGGAATCCCTGAAATTTTGGAGGAGATGTTTATGAAAACATTGTTTTGGACGGATAAGGCCAAGGGCCTTTTGTTGACAGTATCGGCACTGCTGCTGATTTCACCTGCGGCCCGGGCGGCGGATTTTAGTTTGTTGAACGTTTCGTACGATCCGACGAGGGAACTTTACCGCGATTTTAACGACGCGTTTTCCAAGTATTACAAGCAGAAGACGGGGAACAACATTACCGTGCGACAGTCCCACGCCGGTTCCGGCGGGCAGGCGCGGGCGGTGATCGAGGGGTTAGAAGCGGACGTGGTTACGCTGGCGCTCGCTTACGACATTGACGAGATCGTAAACAAGGCGCACACGATAGACCCCGGCTGGCAGAAACGCCTGCCCAATAACAGCGCGCCGTACACGTCAACGATAGTGTTCCTTGTCAGGGCGGGTAACCCCAAAAAGATAAAGGACTGGGACGATTTGACGCGGAGCGATGTGAAAATAATCACGCCGGATCCAAAGACCTCAGGCGGGGCGCGCTGGAACTACCTTGCGGCCTGGGCCTACGGACTTGAAAAGTACGGGAACGATGCCAAGGCGCGGGACTTCGTAAAAAAACTATACGCCAATGTCCCCGTGCTGGATTCAGGGGCGCGCGGGTCGACCAATACCTTTGTGCAGCGCGGCTTGGGGGACGTGCTTTTGGCATGGGAAAACGAGGCGTTTCTTTCGATAAACGAGCTTGGCAAGAACAAGTTTGAGATCGTAGTGCCGTCGTTGAGCATCCTTGCTGAACCGACCGTCGCGTGGGTTGACACGGTGGCCAAGCGCCGGGGAACGGAAACCGTGGCCAAAGATTACCTGAACTACCTGTATACAAAAGAGGGTCAGCGAATTTCCGCGAAACACTACTACCGCCCGCGGGACTCGGAGGTGGCAAAAGAGTACGCTTCACAGTTTCCCACCCTCAAACTTATCACGATAGACAACGTTTTCGGCGGCTGGACGAAGGCGCAGCCCCTGCATTTTGGGGACGGCGGAGAATTCGACAAGATAATGACCGAGCTTAAAGGCGGAAAAGCGGGAGGGCGCTAATGAAATTAGCGCTGCCTTTTAGAAGAAAATACGAGGCAAAGCTGCCGGGCTTTGGGCTTACGTTGGGGCTCTCCATGACATACATGACACTACTCATACTCATACCCTTGAGCGCCCTCGTGCTGTACGCCGCGAAGATTTCATTCGGCGATTTTGCGAGGATTATTTTCAGTGAACGGACGGCGGCGGCGTTTAAGGTTTCGTTCTTTTCTTCATTTCAGGCGGCGCTTTTCAATTTTTTCGCGGGGCTCGTCATCGCGTGGGTTTTGACGCGGTACAAATTCTTTGGCAAAAAATTACTGGACGCGCTAATAGACCTGCCCTTCGCAATACCGACCTCTGTTGCCGGCATTTCCCTTGCGACCATATTTTCGGGAAATGGCGCTATAGGCGGCGTACTGCAAAAATTCGGGATAGAAATAGCCTATTCAAAGGCCGGTATCGTGATAGCGCTGATATTTATAGGTTTTCCGTTCGTCGTGCGTACCGTGCAGCCTGTCATCGAGGAGTTGGACAGGGAACTTGAGGAGGCGGCGAGCAGTCTGGGCGCGAACTACTACCAGATTTTTGCCCGCGTAATATTCCCGTCCCTGTTACCCGCGTTGCTCACCGGTTTTACGCTGGCTTTTGCGCGAGGGCTGGGGGAGTACGGCTCAATCATTTTTATTTCCAGCAATATGCCCTATGAAAGCGAGATAGTCCCGCTTTTAATCGTCAAGCAACTATTACAATTCAACTATGAGGGGGCGAGCGCGATAGGCGCAAGCCTGCTGATCTGCGCGTTTGCGCTGTTGTTCTGCATCAACCTGCTCCAGAATCTTATGAAACGCGGGAGGGAAAAATGAAAAATCGAATCGAGCGTGAGCCCCGCTGGATAAAACCGGCGCTTATTACCGTCACGCTGGCTTTTCTCGCGGTATTTGTCTTTATACCGCTGGCAACAATATTTAAAGAGGCGCTGGCAAACGGCATAACGACATATTTTGCCGCGTTGAAAGAACCCGACGTGTTCGCGTCGATAAAACTTACGCTGCTAACCGCGCTTATATGTGTACCTGTCAACACGGTTTTCGGCGTACTGATGGCATGGGCATTAACAAAATTCAACTTCAGGTTCAAGAATGTGCTGACAACCATGATAGAGATACCGTTTGCGATCTCGCCCGTCATCGCGGGACTCCTCTTCATCTTCCTGTTCGGTTCTTTTGGGTGGTTCGGTTCATGGCTGCTGGAACATAACCTGAAAATCGTATTTGCCGTTCCCGGAATAATCCTTGCGACCGCCTTTGTAACCTTCCCGTTCGTAGCGAAGGAGTTGATCCCGCTGATGCGGGAACTGGGGCGCGATGACGAGGAGGCGGCAATGACGCTGGGGGCGCGCGGGCCGTCAATATTTTTCAGGATAACGCTGCCCAACATCAAATGGGGGCTGCTCTACGGAATCGTGCTGACAAACGCCCGCGCCATGGGCGAGTTCGGCGCGGTGGCTGTGGTATCCGGTTCGATTCGAGGCGTTACGACAACGATGCCGCTTTACATCGACATCCTGTATGGCGAGTACATGTTCAACGCGGCCTTTGCAGTGGCGTCGCTGCTCACGCTGCTTGCGCTGGTAACGCTGCTTGTAAAAACCGTCGTTGAGCGTATCATCGCCGAGCAGCGTAAACGCGCTCAAGTCTAACAAATTTATTTGGGCAGGTCGATATTGCTTGATTATAGTGTTTCTATTTAGAAAAGTATAAGGAGGGGTTAAGTCGCGGCAACGAAAGTTGCCGGCCCTTCGCCCCAAAGCCTACGGCTTTTCCGCTATCCCCTCTGCGGTGGCGCTGCCCCCGAAACTACCGGCATATTGGTGTTTTACAAGTAGAAGCGCTAGGCCAACTCATGTTACGCATGAGTCTTGTTGTAGTTTTGAAGCGGGATAATTCAGTTCAAATGGGAATTACCGGAATTCGGGACATCGAAATCGGAGTTAGAAACTTTGAACAATCATAATTTTTGAGGTCAATAATGGGTATAGAATTAAAAGGGATAAACAAGAAGTTTGGAACATTTACCGCGCTTGAAGACATCAACCTGTCGATACCGGCTGGAGAGATAAGCTCGCTTTTGGGGCCTTCCGGTTCGGGGAAAACTACGCTGCTACGGATAATCGCCGGGCTTGAGTCGCCCGATTCGGGCAGCGTGAGCTTTTTCGGCGAGGATACGACATGGAAGCGGATACGTGAGCGGAACGTGGGCTTTGTGTTTCAGCATTACGCGCTGTTTAAGCACATGAGCGTGTTTCAAAACATAGCTTTTGGACTGACTGTGCGCCCGCGCTCGCTGAGGCCAAGCAAGGAGGATATCAGCAAAAAAGTCTTTTCGCTGCTTTCGATGGTCCAGCTTGAGTCGCTGGCTAACCGTTTTCCTAGCGAGTTGAGCGGCGGGCAGAAACAGCGTGTCGCACTGGCGCGGGCGCTGGCGGTGGAACCAAAGGTGCTGCTGCTGGATGAGCCTTTCGGCGCGCTGGACGCGAAGGTCAGGCAGGAATTGCGGCGCTGGCTCCGGTTTTTGCACGATGAAATGCACATCACAAGCGTATTCGTTACGCATGACCAGGAGGAGGCGCTGGAAGTTTCCGACAACATCGTGATTCTGAACAAGGGAAAGATAGAACAGACCGGCTCGCCGGAGGACGTTTACGACAACCCCGCGAATCCGTTTGTTTACGGCTTTTTGGGGAATGTCAACCTGTTTCACGCCCGCCTTGACCACAAGGGGGCGCTCAATCTTGAAGCCGCCGCCCTGTCAGGCGAAAACGCGGAAACCCAGCCGGACGAGGTTTCTTTTTTTGTCCGCCCAAACGATGTGTTGATCAGCCTGTCCAACGAGGACGGCAAGGGTATAGCGGCGCGAATCACCGGCTACAGGCTTTTAGGCAGCCGTGTACGGGTCGTCCTTCAAACTGTAGCCGGCGGAAAAGAGCTTGAAGCGGATATTGACAAAAAACAGTGGAATACAATCAAAAATGATCAGCGAAAGGGTGAACCGGTATACATCGGCTTTTCGGGGGCAAAGATATATTCCAAAGACGAGAGTTGGAGCGATTATGTCATCTGAAAATGGCGCGGACTGTTTCCACCGGAGCAAAGAATTCCTTGAGTGTATCGCCGCCTGCATACGCGGGCCTGTGGCTCTGGCCCACAGTTATCAGGCGGAAGACACGGTCGCGCTGGACATTCTTATAAAAGTCAGGATAAAGGAACTTGAAGTGTTCACGCTGGACACAAACAGGCTCTTTCCTGAATTGAATGTCCATCACAAGGTGCTTGAGGATTTTTTCGGTATAACGATAAAACGTTGCCATCCCGACACGGACGAGGAGCGGGAGCTTGAAAGCGCCCAGGGTGAGTTTGGGATGAGGGACAGCCTTGAGGCGCGCCGGTTTTGCTGCCGTGTAAGAAAGGTAAAGCCGCTGGCAAATTTTTTGCGTGGCAAGAGCGCGTGGTTTACCGGCCTGCGGGCGTCGCAGTCGGTAACACGCGCGGATATGCGGATAATCGAGTACGACAAGCAGTTCAAACTGATAAAACTCAACCCGCTTGTTGACTGGAGCGAGGACGACGTGAATCGCTACATCAAAGAGAACGGGCTGCCGGTGAATCCGCTGTACGCAAAGGGTTTCAGGAGCATAGGCTGCGCCCCGTGTACGCGGACTGTGAAAGCGGGCGAAGACATCAGGGCAGGCAGGTGGTGGTGGGAAAATCCTGAAAACAGGGAATGTGGCTGCATGGTAAAAAACAGGCGGGAGCGTGAACAGGATGTTTCAACGATCAAACTTGGATAGTCTGGAATCGCAGAGTGTCTTTATAATCCGGGAGGCGTACAAGTCTTTCAAAAATACCGGTATGCTGTGGTCAATAGGTAAGGACAGCACAGTACTGCTCTGGCTGGCGAAAAAAGCGTTCTTTGGACATATTCCGTTCGAACTTATCCATATCGACACGGGGTATAAGATACCGGAAATGATAGCATACCGCGATAAGCTGGCCAAAGAACTGCGGCTTAGGCTTGTAGTAGGGCAGAACAAAGCGGCGCTGGCGGAAAAGCGTACGTTTGCCGGCGGCCTTGACCGCATAAGTTGTTGCCGGGAACTCAAAACCACGGCGCTACGCTCAACGCTGGACGGTACGGCGCCGCGCCGGATTTACGACCCGCTGGAAGACGAATGGCGGGACTTCGAGACGGGCGAGCCGTACAACGCGGTGATAGTGGGCGCGCGCAGCGACGAGGAAGGCAGCCGCTCCAAGGAACGTGTCTTTTCGGCACGTGGCGAAAATAGCGAATGGGACGCGAGCGCCCAGCCGCCTGAACTCTGGAATCTTTACAAAACAGAATTCGCTCCCGGAACCCATGTACGGGTTCATCCCCTGCTTGAATGGACGGAGCTTAACATTTGGGAATATATCGAGCGGGAAAAAATACCAACAATTTCAATCTACTACAATCAGGGAAACGGTAAGCGTTACCGTTCTTTGGGTTGTTATCCATGTACTTTCCCGGTAGATTCTGAGGCGCGGAATCCCAAGGAGATAATTGACGAGCTTGTAAGCGGAAAATTCCGCAACATAGCCGAGCGTTCAGGGCGCGCCCAGGACAAGGATGGCGGCGGAACGCTGGAGATACTGCGAAAAGAAGGTTATATGTGATGGATGAAACCGGAAACCACGCCGTCCAACATTCAGGACAGCGGATGAATATAGTCATCACCGGCCACGTTGACCACGGCAAAAGCACTCTGATAGGGCGCCTCCTTGCCGACACCGGTTCCCTGCCCGAAGGCAAACTCCAGTCTGTGGAGGATTCGTGCCGGAAAAATGGCAGCGTGTTTGAATACGCCTTTCTGCTGGACGCGCTTGCGGACGAGCAGAGTCAGGGGATCACGATAGACAGCGCCCGCATATTTTTCAGAAGCAAGGTTCGGGAATACATCATTATCGACGCGCCGGGGCACATCGAGTTCCTGCGGAATATGCTGAGCGGCGCGTCCCGTGCCGAGGCCGCGATTCTGGTAATCGACGCGGTTGAGGGGGTGGCGGAAAATTCAAAACGGCACGGCTTGCTTTTGTCGCTGCTCGGCGTTACGCAGGCGCTGGTCGCCGTCAACAAAATGGACATTGCCGGTTACGATAAAGCCGTCTTTGAGCGCGTAAAAACCGAGTACACGCGGTATCTTGGCGCACTCCGCGTAAACCCCGTAGCGTTTGTGCCGGTAAGCGCGCGCGAAGGAAAAAACATCACGACAATCGCGCCCGAAATGCCCTGGTACACGGGCAAAACCGTACTGGAAATACTGGACAGCTTTGAGCCGCTCATTTCCAACGAAGATTCCTTTTTCGCTATGCCCGTTCAGGACATATACCGTTTCAGCGGCGGTAACGATGAGCGGCGGATATATGCCGGCACTGTGGTAAGCGGTGAAATTTCAGCCGGAGACGAGGTCAGCTTCCTGCCCTCCGGCAAAACGGCACGTATCAAAAGCATTGAAGTCTGGAACGCCCCGCCGAAATTTCGCACATTTCCAGGCGAAGCAGCCGGTTTTACATTGGATGAGGAGATATACGTTAAACGCGGCGAAGTGATGGTAAAAAAGTCTGAACAGGGATTTTACGAATCGGGCGGCTTTGTTTCGTCCGGGGACAGGATGCGGGCGAACATCATCTGGCTTGGTTCCCGTCCGTTCGGTGTCAACAAAAACTGCCTGCTCAAGCTGGGCTGCGAGAAAGTTGAAGTCCGCCTTGAACGGATAGAATGTTTTTTGGGCGGGGAACAGGAAAATACAGGCGGCGGCCAAAACCCGGCCCGCCAGCACCTGGAGCGCTATGAGTGCGGCAGCGTTATACTGTCGCTGGCACGCCCGATAGCGTTTTCTTCATTCTACGACAACGCTGACCTTGGACGCTTCGTGATCGTGGACGGCTTCGACGCTGCGGGCGGCGGCATCGCGCTTGAAAATTTAAGCGCGCAAAAGGCATGGGAGAGCCTTGCCGGTTTTGAAGGTCTTGGTATAGACGGTTTTGAGGACGAATTATTCGCGCTCTTAAAAAAGCATTTTCCACACCGTTTCGCGTAAGGAACTTCCGCTTAAAAACGTCAAAATGCAGCGCGTTTTGCACGGCATTTGCCGCGACTTGGGAGAGAACCAATGAGGTTCTTGAACAAGTCCAATATCCCGGCACGATTAAACTTGTGAGTTTAGTTTTGGAATTTGGGCGCATCGCCGCTGCGCGGCGACCGGGCTATCCGCTATTATAAAAACACTGCGCGTTTTTATACCGCTTCTATCCCTTGCGCAGATATTCGTGTCCTGAACAGGCCCCTGCACGGTAAAACCGGTATTTTCACTAGTGTTAGGATACTATTGTTCTGCCATATACAAGCTTTCTCTTTCTGCTGTATAAAACACGCCTGGAAATGCGCCATAAAGTTGCGTAAATGAGTGCATTATCTGTCAACCTGTTTCAGGACTTAACAGCGGGGACTTGTAATCGTGTAACCGGTATTGTTATAATAATTGACGGCTGTAGATTTATGGTGGTGGCGATTGATGGGCCGGCGGGGTCGGGCAAGAGCACGGTAGCGGAGCTGCTGGCGCGGCGTTTGGAGCTTGACGGCG
>JAITAE010000135.1 GCA_031284295.1 Spirochaetaceae bacterium | reverse complement strand
CTTTATTATAATTTTTATTTATATACCAGTTATTTCTGGTAAAATCTTTCTAGGAGAAACATATATGAAAGTCAAGTATTTGTGTACGGCTATACTTATGATTGTTTTTACACTGCTGTCAGCGTGCAACCAGAGGAGTGGTGATTTGGATACTGCAATGCCCAAGGAGAAATCAAAAAAAGAAAAAATCAAAGAGATGACCGACACCATATTTGTCTACAGAGTAGAGAATGGTCAGGCGGTTATTACCGGCATAAGAAGTTTTAACCCCTTGCTGATAGAGGAGAATGGAATTCTTACAATGAGCGAATACATAGGCAAGGTTGTTGAAAATGTTGTGAAGGTATCCGCCAATGTTGATGCCGCCGGAGATTCCGGCGCTAACTCCGGGGAGGAGCCTGTTGAAACTTTTGGCGGATACAAAATAAATAGAATTGAGCGGATAAGCCTGGTAAGCACCCCCGCTGTTCCGGCGGTACTGGATGAACAAGGCGATGTTGTTACCGAAGCTGTTCCCGAACTTCCGCTTACGCTCGAATCGGACTGTATAAAGGCGATAAAAACACTGGTTTTGCCGGTTGTTCCGTCAAACGGCGCGGCAATAGCGCTGAATCCGGACGACATTATTATTACCACTCCGCCGGACGATGACCTTATGCACTGGTTTTCGGTGAATGGCAAGAATTGGTATCTCGGCGGGAAAAAGATGAAAGGCATTTATAGCGGACAGGAATACAAAAACAGGGATATAAAAATTTTTGATATGCGTTACGTGGATCTGACGCCGGAAGCGCCCGTTCAAACTACGAACATAGGGCAGAATGGCAGTGTCATTGAGTATGATTCCATTTTTGCGACCGCGTGGAAAGGTGTTCAAAACAGCATCATGGAAAGGATAATTATTCCCGACAGTTTTACCTGCCTGGAACAATTCGTGGGACCCAATATGGCGAACAGCACCCACACATATTTTTTCTGCGACAAAATATTTACAAAAAGCGGCAAGAACATCCCTCAGTACCTGAGGGATGTTGTAGTTGAAAACCCGCCTGTCGAAGAAGTAACGCCGGAGCCAGTCACATAGTTAGGGGCCGGCAAAAATGGACCTGTTCAAGAACCTTATAGGTTCTCTCAAAATGCGCGGCAGTTTGCCGGTTTTAAGCGGAAGTTGTTCAAAAACTGAAGTTTTTGTACAACTCTAATATTACACCTGCATACGCTCCGCGTATGCAGGTTCCGGCCAGCTTTTTTCGGTGTGTATAATGACGAGGTTTACCAGGCATACACCGTTTTCAAAAAACATCACGGCGCTACGGCTTTTGCCACAGTCAAATTTACCCGTTCAGGTACTCTTCTATCAATTTTGCCGTATTGTTCTCGTGTATCCTGACGATTTTTTGTTCCCGCATAAAACTTTCGCTTGAGTCGGAAGCGTGGGCGGCGTTCACCATAACATTGCTGCCGAATTCGCGGCGAATGGTTCCGGCCGGAGCCTTGAGCGGGTCCGTCGGGCCGAGTACATCGCGGATTTTTTTTACCGCGTTTTCCCCCTCGTAAATCACGATCATGCATTTGGCGGCGTGTGTTTCTGTCCTGTCGGGACGATGCCCCGACATGAATTCCACTATTTGATAGAATTGGTCGCGGGCATAGGCGGCGCCGAAACTGTCGGAAAGTGATTTTTCGATTGTTTCGTCAAGTTTCAACGCAAAGTGCTGTTCCAGAGTTTCCCTCGCTTTTTTTCCGAAGATGGGCGACAGCTTGGCTTTCAGCACACCTTCGACAGGGCCGTAGAAATCGAGGGCTTCCTCCTGACACATATTGTGAATCTTTACCCCTATGATGCGCAGGCCTGCCTGCGAAAACATATCTATAATCGTCCCCGGCCTGGCCGAAGCAAAAGTCCAGTTGTCAGGCTTTATTATCACCAGGGTCCGCTCTATCTTTGAAGTGTCAGGGTACTCCAGGTTTTCGATGATGTTATCTGATTTTTTCAGCAGGCCGAGAAAAAGTTTAAGGTTCGCGTCCGCATCATCCTTGTTGCGCGGGGTAAGAATGGCGGGCTCGAAAAACGTAAATTTTTCGGGATCATCTTCGGAAACTATGAGGTCGCCATACGTGTCGCGTATCGTTTCACCGGCGATAAAATTGATGGGTCTATGTTCAGGATACAGGTGCCCGCAAATTTCGGCAAGTTTAGGGTGGGTATCTTCCCCGCTAAAAAGCAGAAACAGTGAACGGTGCCGCCTGCCCCCCGACGGCGCGAGATTCTGCTCAACATAATCCGCCAGAAAACTTGGGTTAGGAGCGGCCTGCTTCCGCAGCGCCTCGGCATACGCGTTAACAAAGGTTTCATCCGGCGCTACCATCTGCGCGCCAACAAGTTCCAGATCGGAACGCGTCATCAAGCGCGCCAAAAGTCCGCCGGTGCGGCTTTTTACTATGGTGTACGGTGTTATCAAAACATAAGATATACTTTTCATGTCCACATTATATGTCCTAAAACGCATGATGTCAAATCTTCGGGCTTACACTGTCGCTAACAAGTGATAAGTTCACCCTCTGAAGTAACGAGGGAATCGTTCACCCCCCGGCTAAAATAGGAGGATGAAATATATGATGAGCAGCAAAGAACTGTCCCGGCTGGCGGTTATTAAGGGCGCTTTGGACGGGGACTACACGGCAAAGCATGAAGAACAACTGGCTGGGAAGACCCTGGGCAAGACCCAATTCGGCCATATCGCGGAAACATTAGGCTGCGATCTTATTCCCACCGGAAGTTGGCAAGCCAAAGGGCGTATTGAACGCCTGATGGAGACCATGCAACGCCGCCTGCCGGTCTGGTTCAAGCTGAACGGCATTACCACCATGGAACAGGCCAACGCCGCCCTCCCGCGGTTCATCACTGAGTTCAACCAACGGTTTCACCGGGAACCTGCCTGCAAGGACACAACCGCCTTTGCGCCCGCTCCGGCGGGCTTCGACCTTGACACCCTGCTTGCCGCCAAATACGACCGTACAACGGACAACTGCGGCTGCTTCTCATTTCATAATTACACCTTTCAGGTTGACAGTCCCCGGCCTCCGGCGAAGAAACACATCGTGTTTTTGTTCAGCGAAAAGATAGGCTTTAAAGCGTATTACGACAAAAGGTATTACGGGGTAAAATTC
>JAITAE010000116.1 GCA_031284295.1 Spirochaetaceae bacterium | reverse complement strand
CGTACTTTCCGCTTCAATACCCGCTCTATCCCTTCCTGCTCGTATTGTTTACTCACCCGATATACCGGGGCTATTCGACAACCGCATTGTCGGGCTATTTCTTCCTGCTCCGCTGTTGTTTTGCCCGGGTCACTTTCATCCAAGTGTAACAGGATATTCGCCCGGACAATCTGTTGTGCCGGGGGGCTCCCCTTTTTCGTTATGTCCAGAAGCCGCCTCTTTTCTCATTTCCTCTATAACAGGGAATCC
Organism: Spirochaetaceae bacterium; assembly: GCA_031284295.1. Lineage (GTDB taxonomy): Bacteria > Spirochaetota > Spirochaetia > Treponematales > Breznakiellaceae > JAIRMY01. The sequence goes on along the minus strand of JAITAE010000116.1, from coordinate 4,325 downwards.
GTTCAGATAATCCACGGTTGTTTATCACGTTAAGCTCTATTTCGGCCATATTAAGCCAACTCCCATGCTTTGGTGTGTACCGGATTTCCAGCTTGTCCCACAGCCGTTTCGCTTCTTCCGCCGGAAAGGTTTCGTACAAGCTGGCTATACTATGAGTGTTCAGGTTATCCATAACCAGTACGATTTTCTCTGCCTCGGGAAAATCATCGTCCACTAATCGCTTTACCCGCTTCGCCCAATCCTTATTGGTACGCCGTGCCGTTACCTCAGCCCTCCTCCACCTTTCAAGAGGGGCCGCAAACATGAAAATATCACAGGTTCCGTTCCGAACATACTCCGTATCAAAGCGCTAAACTTGACCCATAAAATCGAACATTTCCCTATAGTTGTAGAGGGTGTAGAATTTCTGTAGACCCAGACAAATTGTTTTTAGACCGGGCGGACCGTCGCTTGGGGCACGTATGGGACCGCCCAGATTGCCTATACACTTCACCGCTTTATCTATCGTGTATGCTTTCTCAGCCGCTCCCTTCCTTCTGTTCCTCACACAATACAAAACTTCCCATTCCTCTTCGTCAAACAGTATGCCGCACGGCAGTTCAGGATTTACCCGCGCGATATAGGCCGGATTCATTATAAATACAGAAATAACCGAATACACCATTATCAGCGTCTTCATTTTCTCCATGTCCCGCTCCTGTAGCTTCTCTATAGCGCAGCCGCTTTTGAGCACGTTGTGAAACCTCTATATCTTCCGGCGCTGTACATAATATCTTACCTTCTCAAACGCCTGTTCGGAGGTTTTCACTTCTTCGTTGGTCATAAGAAACCATTCTATAGGCTCAAGCCCTTCAGTCGGATATTCTTCCTTCGCGGTCGCATACATTCATTAGAGTTGTTTGGAAACTTCAGTTTCCGAACAACTTCCATTAAAAAACGCAGTTTTGTCGAACCTTCGGTTCGCAGGCTCTTAGCCTGAAAAACTGCAAGACTGTGAGATAACCAACCGGGTTATCGAACAAGTCGATTTTTGTTGTTTTGTGGGTATCGGCGGCTTGCGGGCTATAGCCGTGGAGCTAAAGACTATCGCCCTTGCTGTGCCCCCCCCCCCCCCGGCCCCTGTTACTCGTGGATCAACAGGTCCAAGTCTATTTCGGCGGCTGTACACGGGGTCTTTATGTCCCAGTTCTCCAGGAGTTCCGGGTGGAATTCGCCGAAAACACCCGCCGGCGCGCCGCCACGGACGATGTGGGCGGCGCGTCCGGGTATAAAGCGCGGATCGCCGGTCTCCTGTAACGTGTATTCACGCGAAAGGTAGTAAAATAGGCTCTGTATCAGCGCCGCTATCGTGTTAAAGTTTGCGTCCGCGCCGGCGTGCAGGATGCCGGCGTACTGACGTGTCGCCGTGCCGTAGTTTCGGGACGGGTCCTTGTAAGCAACCTTGCCTACTTCGAAAATTTTGTGGGGGTAGGCGGCGTTGGCGGACATCGCCTCGCTTGCGGCAAGGTTTGCCAGCGGCGAATCGCGCACATACTCGTAGTTTTCCGTCATCGGGTTGGCTATGCGGATGATTCTTTCGTCCGCGCCGCGCATCCGCGTTACCAAATCTTTTTTGGAGCCAAGGTAATTGTATATCATCTCCTGAAAGCCCGCGCCGACGAGTATCTCTTTTACCTTGCGGCTAAAAATTGTTACCGGAGAAAGCCTGCCGATGGTAAAATCACGCGGACGTTCCGGCGCGAAGGTCTCAAGACCCCGGCCCAGCATTACGTCCTCCATCACGTCGGCGGCGTGCAGGTAGTCGTTGCGGTACTCCGGCGGCCAGGCACGGACGCCTTCGACAAGGTCCGTGGAGCCGGCCTCGACATCCTTGCGCTTTTCCGCCTTGCAGCCCATGCGTTCAAGCGCCGCGACGCAGGTCTTGCCGTCCAAAGCCTCGCCCAGGAATTTCCTGATCCGCTCAAGGCCGCAAAACACAGGCTGTTGAAAGTAGAACGGCGTCGTAAGCGTCCTGCCAAACGGCGTGTCATACCCGTAACATATTTCTACAGGCTCTATGGTCCAGCCTTGGTCGGCAAAGTCGCAGGCGGCAATGGAGGCGGCGTGGGTAACGGCGCTTATGTCCGTGCCGGTAAGCTCGATAAAGAGTTCCGAATCGCCCGGCCGCACCGCGCCTAGGTCTGCTGAGTTTATAACCGGCGGATAGGAAAGTATTGCGCCCTTATCGTCAAGCAGCAGCGGGTGGAGCGGTTCGTGTTCCTGAATGAAGGCGTACTCCCGGCCCTTTGGATGCTTTTTTAGTATCTCGCGCAGCGTAAATGATGTTTTTTCCGCGGGGTGACCGTCGCAAAGTTCCCATTGCAGAGGCACAAACGAAACCGAGTCCGGGTCAAGCGCCCTGTAGTGGACGGGCCATTTTATCAGCGCTGTACGGTAAACGCCCATCGAGATCGCGCGCCGCTTGCGTCCGTAGTTCCAGGCCAGCTTTTCCTGCGTCTGTATCATATCGCGCAGTCCGGCGTCAGTAATGCTTTTGCCGTGCGCGATAAAACCGGCAAGCCAGGGGCGCACGGCCCTGACGGAATCCTCGACAATTACACGTTTTTGGGCGGCTTTCATGTCGCCGGGCACGGAAAAGAACGGGTAAAACGGCTTTTTACCGCCATGATATACGCGAAGCTGACGGGCGCAGCCCGCCGTTCCCCATAGGTCCGGCCTGTTTGTGTCGTTCAGCTCGATTTTTAGGGTGCGTTCCGCTTCCGCCAGGTTCTTGTCGCTGTCTTCGTCCAGTTCCGCCTTGGCGCATGTAAGCGCCATTTCCAGTTCCTCGCGGGTTTTCCAGCGTTTCCCGGCAAGGCTAAAAAAAAGCTCTTCGTTCACCTCTATTTTTGGCATATCAAACCCCTATCCATCCCTTTAATAAAGCGGCGGAAGCGCCGCTGATTTTAAACCGAACATTAACACATTGTTTCGCGCGCTGGGAGAGGCATGAAAGCCGTCCCCTCCAAAATTACTCATTCCATGCTTACCGCTTCCGATACGTACAGTGTGGTCAAAAATGTAAAAACAAGGGCCTGAATAAAACCGTCGAAAAAATCAAAGTACAGCGAAAGCGGGATAGGTATTACAAGTGAGAATTTTAACGCGCCGGCAAGCGCGATGTTTATCAGCGTCATGATGATGAAGCCGCCCAGTATATTACCGAACAGACGGAGGCATAGGGACAGCGGCCTAATGACATATTCCAACAGGTTGAAGGGCAGCATCATCGGTATGGGCTGCAAAAGCTTCTTTAACCAGCCGCCCGGCCCGCGCACTATCAGCCCGCTGAACAGCATCAAGAGGACAGACACGAGCGCAAGCGCGGCGCAGACATTGATGTCGCGGGCCGGCGGTTTTATTTCGAATACGGGGGCCTTCCCAAACGCGAATATCGGCGTTATCGCGGGAAGGATGTTTGCGGCCAGCAGGAAAAGAAAGAGTGTCCCTATGTAGGGGCCGAAAATCTTTGAGTATCTGCCGAACTGTTTCTTTGAAAAATCATTCAGGAATTCGATGCCGCCTTCCAGCAGGGTTTGGACGCCGCGCGGTATTTGCCGAAAATTCCGTGTAAGAAGCAACGCGGCGATTATCAGCAAGGCCATTGCCACCCATGAAACGATAACGGTTTCTGTTACCGGAAATTTATGCCCCGCTATGCTTATTGTAAAAACAGTCTCGATTTCGAGACTTTTCATCAATTCTTCACCCAGATTCATTTTGGTTCATTCCGCGTCTTTTTTGAAAAAGAAGTCGTCCTTAAAGTAAGTTTTTAGCAAATCCTCTGGAATATTATGGTTATTGTTCATGTTTTCGTACATCTGTTCAAGAAAGCCCTTGATCATGTAAAAACAGCCGATGAAAAAAAATTCGTTTATCTTGCCAATCGCGCCGAATGCCTGGTAAAGGGCAAGCGTGTTGTCATGCACGAACTCTGAACTTATATAATCAACAACCGTCTTTTGGCACAAGCTGTACGCGAGTACCACCTCGGAAACGGGAAAGCCCTTTAGCATCCTCTCCTTGCCTATGCGGACAAAGTAGCCGCCGATAAGTTTTCTGTCTATCCCGCGTTCAATCGATCGTGCCAGCTGCGGATAAAGCGGCGCGTTCAGTACGCAAAGCTGCTCGTCCGAAAAGCTATTGTAATGTTTTAGCTGCGGTTCCTTGCGTATAAGGTTTTTCCAGCGTCCCGCAAGGGTTTCCGCTTTAAAGTGGAATGTTTCTATTAAAACGCGGTCGTTCATGCTGTTTATTGTAATGATTCCAACACCCGCTGTCTACAG
>JAITAE010000082.1 GCA_031284295.1 Spirochaetaceae bacterium | reverse complement strand
GATAGAAAACTGCACGGCGCGGGTAACCTTTACCCTGACCAGCAACTCCCACAACAACTCGGCGGGCGGCATCGTGGGCACGATGGGCGGCAATTCCACCGTGCGCGGCTGTACCGCCTCCGGCGCGATCACCCTTACCGCTCCGCTCACGGGAGAGGGCGACTCGTCAACCTTTATGGTCTACGCGGGCGGTATCGCGGGCTATTCCGGTACGCCCGGCCTGCCCGGATCAAACGAAAGCGGCTGTCTTATCGAAGGGTCAAACTGGACGAGCGGCACAGTGAGCGTGGAGAGCGCCTACCCATACGCGGGGGGCGTCGTGGGCTACAACTATTCCGGCGCGGCGGTGAGGCGGTGCTGGTCGTCCGGCACGGTAAGGGCCACGGGCGGAAACCTGCCCTACGCGGGCGGCGTGGCCGGGTACAATTCCCGCATAGACGGCGGCGTGAAGGGTACGCCTTCCACCATCGCGGACTGCTACTCCACGGCGGCGGTTACGGCCGTTTCCTCGTCAAGGGCGGCCCTCGCCGGAGGGGTAGCCGGGGCAAACGCCGCGGGGGCGCTGATCGCCCGATGCTACGCGACAGGCGCGGTTACGGCGCGGGTCAACGGAGCCGGTACAGACAACCTGGGCGGCAGCGTCGGCGTGATGGTCGCCGCCAACGCGGGCGGCATCGCGGGGGCCCAGTACGTTACCGGCGAGCGTAATACGCGCCCCACCATAGAACGTTGCGCCGCCCTGAACTCGTCCATCACCGGCGAGGATTCGTCCACAGGCGCGGTGTGGAACATCTACCGCATCGCCGGAGCGGGTACGCCGGGCAACGATACGGGGGTGTTTACCAACAATACCGCACGGACGGGGATGAACATACCGCATCACGCCTCATCGGTAGCCAGCGATGCTAACGGTAAAGACGGGGCGGACTGCGAGCAGAAGCCCGTGCAAGCCGCATATACCGCCCTCGGCTGGGACTTCGGCGGCGTGTGGCGGATGAGCAACGGGTATCCGGTGTTGCGGTGAAGCCTCCTGCGCCGCGGCGCTACGCGCCGCTTACCGCAAACTCCACGCGGACTGCGTTTAGGCGGCGGATTGGGGGGTGGCGGAAGACCCGCAACGCGGGGCTGGAAGTAGGGGGGACGGACGAAAAGGCGGCTATGTGCCGCCTGAGGCATGGAAATCGTCCCCCCTTCATATCAAGAATCATTGTGAACCTAGCTAACCGCAAGGACAACAACTGACATACCTGTGTACTTTAAACCCACTGGTGGGCGCGTAGCGGACTTTAAACCCGCTGGTGGGAGGTAAAACGTATTACGGCTTTTTTACAAAGAAAAGTTCTGTTACATCTTTGCCGGAAGCACGGGCTTTTTTTTCAAACTTGGTGGGCGGACGCCAGTCCTGTCGCGGGGCAAATTTCGCGTAAGCATTGTACAGTGCTGGGCTTGCGTCCAGTTCAGCAAGGGCAAAGTCACAGTAATCCTGATTATCGCTGACCATATAGACATAGCCGCCGGTTTTCAGCCTGGACGCAAGAAGCTTTGTGAACGGAAGCTGTACGAGCCTGCGCTTATTTTGCCGTTTCTTAGGCCAGGGATCGGGGAAGAATATATGAAAGGCGGCTATGCTGCCGGCGGGGATCATATTTTCAAGCACGGCCTTAACGTCATATTCTATGATGCGTATGTTTGCGAGATTCTGTTTTTCGATTTCCATAAGCAGCCGCCCTATGCCGGCGCGGAAAACATCTATCCCTATATAATTTTTTTGGGTATTTACCGAAGCGATTTTCGCCGTTGCGTCTCCCATACCAAAACCTATCTCTATTGTAACTGGGTTGCCATTGTCAAAAATGGCGCCTAAGTCAACAGGGCTGTCGCTGAACGGAATGCAGTAAATCCCGGACAATGTGTCAAGGGAGCGCTGCTGGGCCTTTGTAATGCGCCCGCCGCGTATCACATAACTTTTGATTGAAGGCTGATCCCGGCACATTACTGTAACGCGTTACCTTATGGCTGTCATTTTTGTGAGGGCCGAAGTGGAATACTCCGTGTCATGCGCCCATACCGCGACACTCAAAATATCGGCTCCAAGCCGCAGTGAAGACAGCTCCCCTCTATTCGTTTCCAGTTTCACGGAACTGCGGTAAGCCCCTTCCTGATCGTAGCAGAGAAAATAATGTTCAGCATATTCAGAAGCAATGTCGTAGCGGCCATCGGTGACGGTAAATTTTGGAAACGGATGACGCGGTATGGAAGGTACATCGAACCCGAAGGTACGCTCCGTGCGGTCACCGCCCTTGTCGATAAGCACGGCGCGGTATTGACCGCTGGGAAAAACCTCGCCGCCAGCCATCGCTATTCTGCGGCTGCCGATCCAGGTGTTCCCCGCCTCATCGTGGCGTATCCATGTTTCAGGCGTAAATGACCACAAGAGTCCGCCATAATCGTTGTAAAGCCGCAGTTCGGCCAGGTCTTCGTACCCGTCATCGTCACCGGCAAGTACAAAAAAACTAAGCGAGGGAAACGGGCCTGAATCTTCCTCAATATAGTTAAGCGATATTGTGGAAAAAGCTATCGTGGGGGCCGAGCGTGAACAGGCGGCAAAATATACCGGTAGTAAGGCCATACAAAACAGACAAAAATAATTTTTAAAAGCGAAGGAATATTTTTGCATAAAGCGATCCCAATCCGTCATTGCTTCAGGAATTCAAGCAATTTTTGCCAGGTTTGAAGTCCCTGCGGTGTATCCAAATGAAACTGATAGTTATGGTACAGAACAACTTCGGAAGCGTCATAAAAAATGCCCGTAACGGGAATATTTTTTGACGCAAGGATGTCTATCATTTCTTTTGCTTCGAATTCAAATGAATATGTATTCGCGTCGGTAATAAAAGTTCTGGGAAAATTACCAGTAACTTTATCAAGAATACCGGCGCCGGCAATTATTTTACTGTGTACATTCGAGCTGTTGAAATAAGCCATACCCAATTTTTTTAACGGCAGCTTCATCGTATTTTTCGGAGGCGGCTCAAGCTGCAAAAAGTCATATATCGCGCATAGCAGTACCACCCCGTCCATCGATTCTAAAGGAAGCACCTGCCTGAACTGAATGGGTGAAAGGCTGTTCATCGTTTCGATATAGCCGGGGTTTGTTTGCAGCGCGACAAATTGTCCCGCGATCTGACCGCCAGCCGAATCGCCTGAGAACAGCACCTTATCCAGATTTAATTTATACGAATCGTTGTGGTTTTTGATAAAAGTGTAGGCTTCTTCAAGCTGTTTTACAGGAACAGGATATTTTGCCTGTTCCGGCGCTATAGCGTACTTTACATTCACAGTTACAAAACCTTCGCTTGCAAGCATCACATAGTAAAACTCGGTTTTGCTGCCCTCTGAAACGTACGCTCCGCCGTGAACCGCAAAAATCACCTTTTCGCCGCCGGTAAAATTTTTTGGTTTAATTATATCCAGCAAGCCCGATGGGTATGAGGAGCCGTAATCTATATCCCGTTGTATCGTGACATTTTCCAAATAACGATCGTAATCGGCGGGTGGAACGTAAGGGTAGCGCGTAAAGAGCCATCGTACAAAGTATACGGCGGGGTACGGCGTTGCAACCGCAAACACGGAAGCGGCCAGCACAAGCGCCGCTATTATGATGATAATTATCAGTTGGACAGTCATACTCTCCGCGGCAATTAAGTTATCCCTTAACTGAACCGGCCGTAACACCCCTTATGATATATTTCTGGCAAAGGAAATAAAAAATGATTATCGGTATCAGCGCCATTGTAATTACAGCCATCATATAGCCCATGTCTATCGAGCCGTATCCGCCACGCAGATACTGTACGGCTACCGGTATTGTACGGTATTCCGAACCGATGATAAGGTTTGGCAAAAGATAGTCATTCCATACCCACATCGTATTCAGTATCGCGACCGTTATTGAAATAGGGGTGAGCATCGGGAACACAACGCTAAAAAAGGCGCGTACAGGGGTGCAGCCGTCTATCACGGCGGCCTCCTCGACCGCGACAGGCACAGACTTGATAAAACCGGAATATAAAAATACGGAAGTGCCCGCGCCGAATCCCAGGTAAATGAACAGTATGCCGACAGGGTTGTCAAGATGAAGCGTGTTTGCGACAAGCGTAAGCGGGAACATCACCATTTGAAACGGCACTATCATCGCGAAAGTAAACACAAAATAAAGCGCCTTGCATAGAATACTGCGGCTCCGCGTTATAAACCATGCGGTCATGCCTGAAAACAGCACTATTAACGCAACGGAAAACACGGTGATAAACGCGGAAAATCCGGCGGCCCTGAAAAAACCCGTAGCCGCCAGCCCGTTAGTATAGTTGCTTAAACCAGCAAAAGACTCTGCTTTTGGAAACGCAAACGGTGTATTTATTACGTCAAGTTTAAATTTAAATGAATTGATTAAAACCAGCAGTATCGGAAACAGAAACAGTATTGAAATCACACAAAGTATCAGGCCAATAATCAAATTACCTTTTTTTACACGCGGTCTTACCTGTTCGGTATTCATCAGTTTTCCACCTCCCGCTTGCGCGTTATCGAAAGCTGTACGAGCGATATCAGCACAACAAGTACAAAAAACATGAAGGCCTTTGCCTGTCCAACGCCTTCCCAGCCCGACCTGCTGTAAAACGTGTTGTAAATATCAAGCGCTACGCCCACGGTCTGCTTGCCGGGCAGTCCGGCGGTAAGGGCCAGATTCTGGTCAAACATCTTGAAGGAGTTCGTGACGGACATAAAAAAAGTAATCGTAATCGACGGCATCACGAGCGGTATCGTAATCTTTGTTAATGTTGTCCACGCCCCGGCGCCGTCAATCTTTGCCGCTTCAAGTATTTCGGGCGATATGTTTTGTATGCCCGCAATGTAGATTATCATCATGTAGCCGATGAATTGCCAACTGCTCAGAATTACGAGCCCCCAAAACCCATACCGCGCATCCACCGTAATTGTAACGCCCGCAACACTCAGTACGCCGTTAATTATGAACTGCCATATATAGCCCAGCACGATACCGCCTATCAGATTCGGCATAAATATTAACGTGCGGTAAACGTTGGTTCCGCGCACCCCGCCGGAAAGCATCAGCGCCAGGGCAAAGGCAATTATGTTTGTTACTATAACGGAAACAAAAGTGAAGCGTACCGAAAACCAGAGAGCGTTCAAAAAGTCAGGATTGGAAAAAGCCTGTACATAGTTTCTGAAACCTGCCATAGTCAGATCGGTAATTGTTACGAATTTTGCAAAAGAAAGAATGATTCCGTAAACAAACGGTATTATAAACGCGATTATAAAGCAAAGCAGCGTAGGCCCCGCAAAAAACCAAAAATATTTTTTTAAAGATTTTTCCATGGTTTCTCCTGTTATATTGATTGAGCTTATCCATGTTCCGCATGGATAAGCTCAAGTTCCGCGGACTATCATCCGGGCTGTTTGTTGGCTTTTTTTTCAGCAGCCCAGCCGTTTATAAATGTGGTCCGTACATGATCCCAGTCCGCGGTTCCCACCGTGTAAGCGTTAAGAGCGGCGCCCAGATCGTTCTTGAATTCCTGACTCGGAAATGTTGTAAAAACCCACGGTACGGAGTGAAGATTCTGATCGGCAAGATAGCGGAACATTTCTTTTATCAGCGGATCGCCTGGACGTTCCGTTTCCGAGAATGTGGTAAACGGGGTAACCAAACCAAGTTTACCGGATGCTATCTGTTTACCGTTTTCCGTGTTGAACAGCCATTCAAGGAATTTGAGCGAAACCTCCTGTTCCGCTTGGCCCGCACGGCTGTTTAAAGCGATAAAGTTTTCCGTACCGACGCAGAGTCCCTGCGCTTCATCGCCGTCAACTCCGGTATATATAGGCAGAAATTTTATATCTTGCATTTCGACAACATTACCCTTTTCCCCCGCAATCTGCGTCCATGCCCAGGTCCCGTTTTGAATGAAGGCCACCTTGCCAAGCGCGAATTCCGTCATCGAATCGCCTACCGTTTTTGAACCGGTCATTTTTCTGTCCGTTATGGAATTGTTAATGTACAAGTCAAAAATATTTTTGAAATTTTCAGAATAAGTCAAATCAATTACATCCAAATCGTTGACATTCTTTAGGCGGTATTCAAAATAGATCGGCATATTGGCAAGGTGTGTATTCCAACGCCAGTCTTCACCGGGCGAAAATGACGTTGACGCGAAGGCCGCAAAAATCCCAAGCTCCGCGGCTTTGGCCTGGATGTCTTCGGCAACAGCTTTGAGTTTTGCGAAATTGTTAATGCCTGACGCGTCGTTTATATCTTTTACGGCGCGTGAAGGGAGCGCAAAGTATTTCCGCAGTATGGCGTCGTTGTATATGATGCCGTAGCTTTCAATCGCGTAGGGTATGCCGTAAATTTTGCCGTTTTCACCGATTGCCAGCCCCTTGTCCCCGAGCCACTGATAGATGGCGCTGTCTTTAAGGTCGGCCGTGTAGTTCTGCCAATTTATCATACCAACGGGTCCGTTGATGTTGAAAATTGTAGGCGGTTTGGCCTTTGAGATTTCGGCGCGCAGTGTCTGTTCATAGGTACCGCTTGCCGCCGTAACAACTTTCATTGGGATACCGGTTTCCTCCGTAAACTGGGCCGCAGCAGCAGCCCATTCCTTGTCCGTCTCCGGCTTAAAATTTAAAAAATAAACGCCGGGCTCTGAATTTTTCGCGCAGGACGAGAGAAGCAAAAAACAAAAAGTTGCCGCGATAATTACAGGCAAATTAAAAAACTTTTTCATGGCTTTCTCCTTAACAAGCGTAGCTGTACTTTACACCTGTAAAGGTAAATTTATCAAAAATCAAGGATGTATTCAAGGTAAAACCACGAAATGGCATTGCCCAACGAATAACAGCAATTTTACACTTTCAAGGATTTTTAGGGAAGTACTGATTAAATAGGGCGGCGGATAGGGAGGTTACTATGCAAACTCAAACCGTTGTTGGACGCGCGGCGCGCCGGAATGACAATGTCCGCCGAAGCTTATTGTCATCCTCATCTCTTGAAGTCAGGAACCATCGGGCAAGAGCCGGCATGAAGGTTGCGCCATTTGCAACGTAAAAAATCGCCCGCAGGCGATTTTTCAGAATTTTTAGCGCAAAACGCGACAAACTGCTCGTACCCCGACATGATTGTAAATACCGGTTTTCCTGTACGGAGCATATTCGGGACACGAATGTCCGCGCAAGGGATAGAAGCGGAGTCTAAACCCCGCCCTAGGGCGAGAGAATTGGCAACGCCAACAAAAAATGGTGGTAGACGGATTTGCTATGCAAATCTCCACAGTTAAATAATTTCCTTACAGAACGTGGACTAACCGCATAGCGGTTAGTCTTATAGTTTGCGCTACGCGCCGCTTACCGCAAACTCCAGACGTGGGGCGTGGGGCCGCTGGCGGTATGCTACCGCGTAGCGGACTTTAAACCCACTGGTGGGGGCGGCGGATTTGGGGGGTAGCGGAAGACCCGCGCAGCGGGGCTGTAGCGAGGGGGGCGCGACAGGAAGGCGGCTATGTGCCGGTGACGGCATGGAAAACAGCGCCCCCCTTTTTAATAATCAGCGTTGCCTTAGCGCGCACTGTTCGGTTAAGTTAAACGACGTTGCCCTGAGGACAGTAGCTAGAATCTGTAATAATTGGCGGGTACTATGTATGTGACGTGAAGGTTTATGCCCGGCCTATAAAAATGGCGTTTGTCCGTGCTGTTGTATG
>JAITAE010000068.1 GCA_031284295.1 Spirochaetaceae bacterium | reverse complement strand
GGTTTCCAAGGGAAGACCGGCTGAGGGTTTCATGCATTACATCGGCGGTAAAGCCGTTTTGGGAAACGGAAGTAACCGTAAGGCAAACGCCGTTTACCGCAATGCTGTCGCCAATATCGATGTCCCGCATGATCTCCGATGCCTGAACCGACAGGACCGCCGAACTTGCTCCTGTTTGGATGTCCCGTATTTTCCCGATTTCCTCTATGATTCCTGTAAACACTTAATCACCTCGCTTTCCAACAAAAAATCTTCGCCAACCTGTGTGATGACCGGCTTGCCCAGCAGGAAAGCTTCATCGGGACTATCAACGCCTAAACCTTCTACCGGCGTCTTTCCCCCGCCGCCGAACAGCTTTGGAGCGATATATGCCTGTACCTTATTTACAATGCCGCTTTGCAGGGCCGACCAATTCAGTGTGCCGCCGCCCTCCAGCAAAAGGCTGTCAATCTGTTTTTCGCCCAATTTTTGCATCAGGCTGTTTAAGTCGATATGATTATCCTTTCGGGGAAGTACCATGATCTTGCAGCCCGCATCCAGATACGGCTGATGCCTATCGGTATCTGTTACCGCCGTGGCGATGAGGGTGGGCGCGGTACCGGTTGTAGTAACAATTTTTGCCTGCGGCGGCGTTCTCAGACTTGTATCGCAGATGATGCGCAACGGATTCCTGCTGTTCTCCAGACGGCAGTTCAGCATGGGGTCATCCGCGAGAATGGCGCCCACGCCAACCATTATGGCGGAATAGCGGTGTCTATCCTGATGAACGCGCAGGCGCGCCTCCGCGCCGGTAATCCATCGGGATTTGCCTGAGCGCGTGGCGATTTTTCCGTCAATGGTCATGGCATATTTCATGACCACATAGGGTGTTCTGTTCTGAATGTAATGGAAATAACTTTTGTTGAGTTTGTCACATTCATCCTTTGCAATATTCTCTATTACCTCAATTCCGTGAGAATGTAGAATCGCGATGCCTTTCCCGGCAACCAGCGGATTGGGATCAGAAGAACCGACTAGAACACGACTGATGCCGCTTTCAATGATTGCTTCGGTACAGGGGGGTGTCATTCCATGATGACAGCAGGGTTCCAGCGTCACATAAAGACTTGCGCCTGTTGTTGATGCCCGGCAGTCTGCCAGCGCGTTGCGTTCCGCGTGGGCTTCCCCGTGTTTTTTGTGGTATCCCTGTCCGATAATCTTGCCGTCCTTCACAATCACCGCGCCAACAAGAGGGTTCGGGTTTACCCACCCGCGGCCCTGCTCCGCAAGCTGAATTGCAAGATGCATATATTCTATTTCGTCCATAAGCGCCTCCGCATAGCACCTCCAAGAAAATGCCTCGAACAAAACATCTTGTAAGTGGTAAATTCTACAGATTTGTCGAGTCCGGTAAATCCGGGACAATATATGGTGTATTTCTAAGGCTTTCCACTTTCAAGAAAATGTTCAGGGCAGGAGAAACGAGCGATGGTTTACCGCGCAAACCTTGTGTATTCAAGGTTTTTATAAAACGAGTCGCGCTTACTCTGCATGGATACAAAAACAAACGCTCTGAAACGGTAAGTCATTTCGGAACATAAATTTAAATATCCACCCAAAACGCGAATTTCATTTATCTTCTACTATCAGACTATACTGTCGGCTTCGGACTTTAACCGAATCAACCTTTCGGGAATCTCACCCTGCCCCGAAGATCTTATTCAAGTGATATTACTCTACAACGGATAGTTAAACCTGGTCAAGCGCCGCCGCCCAGCCGGTTTATATACGCCGGCAGATTCGTAATTGCCCTCGAATTTTACCGGGTACAGATTGCTATGCGTTCAGGGTGAAAGCGGCGGCGTTTTAAGAGTTCTGCGCCCTGTCGGGGCGCAGAACTTCGGCGCCGTTGCGGTAGACGTGGCGAGGGGAGGCGGCGGCGTTCATATAGCAGTGGAGCAGGCAGCGGATCGTTCGCGGCAGGCCGCCCTGGGAGGCGGCTTCCTGCACGGTAAACAGGGCCAGGTTCGCCGCCCGGCCCGACTTGCGTAGCGCGGACGCCGGATTTGCCGCGTCAATATCGGCGGTAACGGAAAATTGCAGCGATACTATGTCTGTTTCCGTGACGCCGTTCTGAAAAAGAATATCATCGTACATGGCGGAAACCTGCTTAACGATGTCCTCTTCACTGTTCAGACACTGTGCGGCGCCCCTCAGAGCAAATATCTTTTTCATTCAATATTTCCCGTTGTCAAAACCAGAATCGCGGCGGCAATACCGGAAAAAATAAGAGCGGCCAGCCCAAGTATCAAAAAAACAAGCGATTTGAGCGGAATATGTTTTTTTTGTTTCAGTAACGTAAAACCCGCGTTAAAAACAAAGTCAAACAGGGCGCAGACGGCAAGAAATAGCCCCGCATACAGAATTATGTTTAGCAGCAAAAACTGCGTCTTTTCAGTAAAGTTCCGCCAGTTGCCGATTGCGTAAAGCGCGGCGGCAAAGCAGACCAGCGAAAACAAGGTCCAAAAAAGCAGCCGCCGCGCCGCGACAGTAAACCCCTTAGTTGGCCTTGCCGGTTTCAAGGTAGTTCGTTGTAAACATGCTGTCGGGGAGAGCTTTATCGTACACAAGCTGTAGTATGTTCACCGTAGTGGATGTATTCGCGTTAAGGCTTGTCATCTTTGATACCCAGGGGGACAGCCGTCCCTGTACTTCATTTAACTCCAAAATCTCATAACGCTTAATCAACGCGCCTTTCCTGTCGTACAATTCCAGTTTATGGTTTACATAATTGTTTTTATCTATCCACGAAACCATCCTGCCGTACTGATACGATTTGTCTTTTGGCTCGGATTCAACCACATAGCAGGCGCTGCCGTTCAGGGTCTCTTCCCGTAAAATCTTGTGCGTATCCTTATCGACATCACGGTCCGTGGATGAAATATCATCGTAAGACAGATCTGTACCAACAAAACTTTTACCGCCTTCCTGCGCCGCGATACGCCTGACCCTGTTCAATTCGGGCAGGTAAATCCAGCGGTCATCCCCGCCGTCCTTGTTTTGCGTCGTAAGAAAGCGCGTTCCCTTTACTGACGCCGGAGTCAAAAATTCAACAATGGTACGGCTGCCGTTCGGCCCGTCCTTTGAATACTGATTAATGGTACGCTCGCTTTTGGAGCCGTTTTTGGATGTTAGAATCATGGTTGACCGTGATTGTACCGTGTCCGACTTTATCCTGTCCCTAGACGACTTGACAATATCAACGGCGCTCTGCCCGTACAAACAGTACGCGGACAGTAAAACAATGATTAAAAAAACATTACGCATAAGTTCTCCCTGAACATTGTAAAGATTGGCATAAAAACCGGTCCGTGTAAAGGGCGTCATTCCGGGTTAAGCAAAACAAACACTTGACAAAGAAGTTAGCACGTGCTACCTTGACTTATGTTCTAGCGGTCTAACTCCTGATACTGACGCCCGGATCGGGCGGTACGGGAGGGCGGCGCTGGAAAAAGCAGTAACCCGTGACCTTTTGGAGGCGGGGAAATTTTTTATAAGGAGTGGTACAATGAAAATCAGAAATCTGATGGTACTTCTTTTGATTGCGGTATGCTCGTCCGCAGCGTTTGCTAACGGCGGGCAGCAGGGCGGAACGAGGCCGGAGAGCCTGGTAAATCCCGGTACGGAGGCTGGTTTTGAGGAATTCCCGCTGGGGGATGACTTTGAACTGGGGCCTCTCAATGTGGCGGGCGTCTACTTTCAGCCTGTGGATATGCTTCCGGCGGGGGC
>JAITAE010000092.1 GCA_031284295.1 Spirochaetaceae bacterium | reverse complement strand
ACGACAAGGCGGAGGCTCTTGCCAAGGTACTGTACCCGCAAATTCCCGGTGAACCGGACAGGCGGGACGGGCACGAATCCAAAACGCGGAAGGTCGCGAAATTTCTTATACTGATAGGGCCTGACCAGGCCGCCAAAGTACTCGCAAACCTTGATGAGGATCAAGTCGAAAGCATTTCACGCGAGATTGCCGGTATTCGCGGCATAACGAAGGAGGAAGCGTCCGAAGTTTTTGCCGAATTTCAGGGCTTGCTCTCGACATCCTATTCATACGGCGTCGCGTCGGGCGGCGTCGATGAGGCCCGGCGTCTGCTGTACGCCGCCTTCGGCCCGGAAAAAGGTGAAATCTTCCTGCGCCGCTCCGTCCCGGATGTCAAGGAAACATTGTTCGCTTTCCTTGAGGATTTTTCGGGGGAGCAGCTTGCCGTGTTGCTGCGGGACGAACTCCCGGCAGCGGGCGCGGCGATACTTTCACGTATATCCCCCGCTCTGGCGGCAAAGACGCTTACCTGTTCGGAGCCGGAATGGAGACTGGAAACCGTGCGCCGCATCGGACATCTCGGTAAAATATCGCCGGAAGCGCTTGAAAAAACGGCCGAGGCCCTGCGCGAAAAGGCCCGCGCCATAAGCGGCGTGATTACCCGCGATGTTGACGGCATGGGCGCGCTGGCCGCCATACTCAAGCATTCCGCCGTCTCTTTCGGGGACAGAATACTGAACGAACTGTCGGAAGAAGACCCCGACCTGAGCGGCAAACTGAAGGAACGTCTCTATACCCTTGATGATGTGGTCAAGGCGGAGGACAAGCCGATACAGAATAAATTACGGGAAATGGATATTCACGACATTGCTGTCCTTGTCAAGGGACGCGGCGAAGATTTTATCGAAAAGATACTTTCCAACATTTCCGCCCGCCGCCGGGCCGAGGTGGAGGACGAACTCCGTTTCATGGGGCTGATTTCCAAAAAGGATTCGGACGCGGCAATCAAGAATTTCATGGACTGGTTCCGCAATGAACGGGAAAGCGGCCAAATCCTTATACTCGGCGATGAGTTGGTAAGCTAATCATGAACAAACCTGACACCCTCTACCTTATCGACGCTTACGCGCTGATATACCGTTCTTACTTTGCGTTCCTAGCGCGCCCGCTCCGCAACAAGGACGGAAAGAATATGTCCGCGCTGTTCGGTTTTGCCCGTACCCTGCTTACACTGCTGGATGGAAACGGTGGCGGACTTCGTTTCCTTGCCGCTGTTTTCGATTCGCGTACCATGACCTTCCGCCACAAACAGTACCCCCAGTACAAAGCGCAGCGACAGAAAGCGCCGGACGACCTGCACGCCCAGGTGCCGCTTGTAGAGGAATTCCTGGTCGCGCTTAAAATCCCGGTACTGAAGGTTGACGGTTTCGAGGCGGACGATGTGATAGCTACGCTGGCCGGAAGGTGCCGCGCCGAGAAGCATCCCTGCTGCATCGTCTCTTCCGACAAGGACCTGTTGCAGCTTATATGCGACGACATCATCCAGCTTCGCCCCGCAAAAACAACGGCGGTGGGGACGGAAAAGGTTTCTCGGTACAGCCGGCTTACAAAGTTGCCCTACCAAACGGTGGGATGGGACGAGGTATGCGCGGAATGGGGAGTTCCACCCGAAAAGATTCTTGATTTGCTGTCGTTGACCGGCGACAGTTCGGACAATGTGCCCGGCGTTAAGGGGATCGGCAATAAAACCGCCGTCAAACTGCTGACACGCTACGGTTCTTTGGACGAAATTTACAAAAATATAGGCTCAATCGATGAGAGTCTGGCAAAAAAACTGGCTGACGGCAAGGACAGCGCCTATCTTTCCAGGGATTTGATAACGTTGCGCGGCGATGTACCGCTTCCTGTAAACAGCATATCCGACTTGAATATCGAAAATCTTGACCGCAGGGCGGGGGCCGCCTTTCTTATCCGTGAAAGCATCCCGTCCCTGGCAAAGGAACTGCTCAACGGGGCTGCCGGCGGGGAAGCGGACTTTTCCGGCATCGCGGCGGACACCGAAAAGGAAAAGGACGGCCTTTTAGTACCGTATGAGCCGGCAGGCTCCTATAGGGTTATTCTCGATCTGCGCGAACTGGAGGATTTCCTTCAGGAGGCGCGCGGGCAGGGGTACTTTGTACTGAACTTCGAGACCGATACCCTCGACAACCGGTATGCCAAACTGGTCGGTATTTCCATGGCCGTAAAGGTTCGCGAGGCCGTCTATGTCCCGTTGTCACGGCACGGCCCGGCATCCTCCTCGACAAGGGATACGCGCTGCATGCCTCAGGACGCGGTCCGGGCCGCCCTTGCACCGCTGCTCAGCGACGCTTCCATCAACGTGATAGGGCACAACGTAAAGTTCGCCTACGAGGTTTCACGTGTCTGGGGGATTCCCCGTTGGAACTGTTCCATCTACGATACGATGATCGCGGCGTGGTTATGCGTGCCGGAACGTTCCAGTTACGCGCTTTCCGCCCTTGCCCGCGACCATCTGGGTTACGACGCGGTAAGCTACTTTTCGATAGTCCCGAAAGGCGGCTTGTTCCACGAAACGGCGCTCGAAACAGCCTGCCGGTATTCGGCGGAGGTCGCGGACATCTCTCTGCGGTTAAAGTCGGTAATGGACAAAAAAATGAACGATACCGGATCGTTGCCCCTGTTCCAGACGCTCGAAATGCCGCTGGTGCCTATCCTTGCCGAGATGGAATGTGCAGGGATAATGATAGAAAGCTCCGCGTTGCGGACCTATGGAACCGAACTCGGCGCCGATATTGAACGGATACAGGCTGAAACATGGAATACCGTCGGTCATAAGTTCAACCTCGCCTCTCCCCTGCAACTGCAAAACGTACTTTTTACGGAACGCGGTCTTAAACCGGGCAAAAAAACAAAGACCGGTTTCTCCACAGACCTGGCAGTTCTCGTCGAGCTTGCCCGTGTTGACCCTGTTCCGGGCCTTATCCTGCGCCACCGCGCCCTGAGCAAGCTAAAGTCCACCTACGTTGATGTGCTGCCGGCCATCGCCGATGGCGGTGGCCGTGTCCACACCAGCTTTATCCAAAACGGTACCGCGACAGGCCGTCTGTCCAGCCGCGACCCGAATCTACAAAACATCCCGGTTCGGGACGAAGAAGGCAGGCGTATCCGTGAAGCCTTTGTCGCCTCGCCGGGGATGACGCTGATCTCTGCCGACTACAGCCAGATAGAGTTGGTTGTGCTGGCCCACCTTTCCGGGGACGAGGCCCTCACATCAGCCTTTAACGCGGGGAAGGACATCCACGCCGAAACGGCGGCCAGAATATTCGGGGTTGACGAAAGCGCGGTTGACGCCGCCCAGCGCCGCATAGCCAAGGTGATCAACTTTGGCGTGATGTACGGCATGAGCGCGTTCCGGCTTGGGGAAGAACTTGGCATAAGCCGTACCGAAGCGTCTTCTTTTATCGACGCCTACTTCAAGACCTACAGCGGGGTCCGCGCCCTGTTGAGCGGCATTATCGAAGGCGCGGAAAAAAACGGCTATGTCTCTACGCTTTTTGGACGCCGTCGGGCAATGCCTACCATAAATTCGTCCAACAAGACCGAAAGAGCCGCGGCCCAGCGTATCGCCGTTAACGCGCCGATCCAGGGAACGGCCGCCGACATAGTGAAACGCGCGATGATAGATGTTGACAAGGCGCTTAGCGGCCTGAACGGAGGGCGCCCGGAGGATAAACGCTGGCGTCTGCTGTTGCAGGTTCACGATGAGCTTATGCTGGAAGGCCCGGAAGAGGAGGGCGAAGCAACCGCCAAACTGGTTCGGGACATTATGGAAAAGGCCGCCGTCCTTGCCGTCCCGCTACGCGTGAGCGTAGAAATCGGCAAACGCTGGGGCGACTTCCACTAAGCCGCGGGGCGGGGTGGCAGCCCGGAACAGCGAGCGTTTTAATACTCGCCGCGTAGCGGGATGCCGTTTAGTAACAGTATTTCGGGGCGGTATTCAAAGTGCATCGTGTCGTAAAACAGCCATTTGCCGCCCCAAACAAAGCATACGCTTCGAAAGCCTTGATAACGGCCGTGGCGGGTTCATTCTTTTTGAAAAAGGTATGCCCCGCCAGTCAACGTTTTTTTGTTTTCCCGTGCGGAGATCCTATTCAAGACACGAATATCTGCACAAGGGATAGGAGCGGAATGAACATCCCCACCCTTCAGGGTGGGGATGTTCATTATAGCGGATAGCCCGGTCGCCGCGCAGCGGCGAGCGGGCCAAATTCCAAAACTAAATCCACAGTTTGAATGATGCCGGGATACTAGGGGAACACTGATTAACTTGGAGCCAATCAGCGCTGCCCTAGCGAATTAGCCGGTTTTCGACTATGGGCCGGTTGGACGAATACGGCTAATCACCAAAATGCAATTTTTCAACACTATGCCGAATATCCCGTTTACCCAACCGGCCCTCTCCAATTTCCTTCCGCCGGCCGCAGGTTAAAGCCGCAGACCGGGCTTTGCGCCGTACGCTTACAGACCAAATTTAAAGCCGGCGGTCAGCATAAGCGACCCGCTCCCGATTGTTCTCGCCTTAGTAATATAGTCGAGTCTAATCTGTAAATTGTTTGAAACAATACTTCGTTTGGACTTAAACAACTCCGCCAGCAAACCTATACTCATACGGAAATCATCTTTGTCCGGCGAACCTATACCGATTGCCGCGCCAAAAAAATCGAACACGTCATAAGAAAGCCTAAGTACGCCAAAACTGGTATTTTGCTCTTCGTTATACAGGCTAAACACATCTATACCTATGGTCAAATCGTCAAATGCCGCAAAACCTATCCCAAAATTATAACCCGAATCCACATTATTACTATTGATGTTGTATCCTATGGGAACTCCAAGTGTCAACGTAAAGTATCTAGCCAATGCCTCCTGTTTCTGCGCTTCTGAACTTTGTTGTTCAGTTACCGGGCATATAACGCTCTCGGAATCACGCGCTGCCGCAAAATCAACCAAACATAATCCAAAAACAACAAAAATAACAGATGATAATATCAAATGTTGTATCTTCTTCATACAAATCTCCTAAAAACCAGCGAACCCCTTTTGCCGGAAACAAAGTTTAACAACTGCCTATTGTCAGATTCTTTAACAAACCAAGGGCATATTTTTAAAATAGCATATTCTGTCATAAAATATTAAATTTATATAACGTAAGATATATAAATAGGCAAAAGTCCACAGGCTAACGCTGATTTATTCGGATAATCAGTGAAATCAACGTAATTGGCGTACCCCTGCCCAGCCTCACGTTATCAAGAATCATTGAAGATCAGGCAAATAACAAGGACAGCACCGAATCTACTAAGGTATTTAAAAGGCGGCTGCCACCCCGCACTTGTTTGAAAAACGCCTGCAGTGTAGTATTTTGACATGAAACGTAGACTCATCACATCCGCCCTGCCTTATGTGAACAATGTGCCTCACCTTGGAAACCTGATACAGGTACTGTCCGCCGACGCTTTTGCCAGATTTTGCAGGCTGAGAGGTTACGAAACCTGCTACGTCTGCGGCACGGACGAGTACGGGACGGCGACCGAGACCCGCGCCATGGAAGAAGGCGTAAGCCCGCGGGAACTATGCGGCCGCTACTGGAAGATGCACGATGAAATTTACCGCTGGT
>JAITAE010000277.1 GCA_031284295.1 Spirochaetaceae bacterium | reverse complement strand
ATTCCTGTAGTAACAGGCGCGCTTTTGGGAATGTTTTTGCTGGCCCGGCCTTTATCTTTTTTTCTTGAAAATTATGAAGTACAGGTTATTTGGGGATTCATAGGCTGTATTATCGGAACACTGCCTTCGTTGTGGAAAGAGGCCGGAAAAAATGGGCGGGGCAAAATACACTATACAATTCTTGTAATGAGCGCCGTTCTTGGTTTTTGCCTGCTCTATACGGCCGAAAATTTCTGGAAAGTTCAGATGCCGCGTAATTTTTTTACATGGATTCTTTCCGGCGCCCTGATAGCGCTGGGAGTTTTGGTTCCGGGCCTGAGTTCCTCCAATTTTCTGGTATATCTGGGTATGTATAAACCCATGGTGGATGCGTTCAAAACAATAGATCTGTCTGTACTTCTGCCGATATTTTCAGGCAGTGCGATCTGCCTTTTTTCACTTTCCGCATTTATGGATATGCTTTTTAAAAGAGCTTACGCGGAGCTGTTTCATTTTGTTACGGGAATCGTACTGGCCTCAACGGTCATGATAGTGCCTGTAAATTACAATTATTTAAGTTATGGGACGGTTATATGCGCCGTTGCTTTAATTATTGGCGCTTTACTCGGTTTCTGGATGAGCAAACTGGAAGAAAAATATAAAACATAATTTCCCTGGGGGCGTGGGGAAAGTGCACGACCATTTTTTAGATCACCTTCTTTATTCGCAATGGTGGCTGTTACGCAGACGGGTTTGCGGTGAAAACCTTAACAAGTAAATAATTTCTTCGCAGAACGAGTCTCTGTAGGAGGTTTGTTTGAGCCACAAGGTATTAAACTAGACTTTGCGAATAAGTCCGGCACATTACACGAACAAAAGTGCTTACACAGATTTTTACAGGTTACCGAGGTCTTGTTATGGAAGGCCGTGTAATAGACGGGGGGGGGGGGTATTTTGTTAACTAATCAGACTACAGGCAGGGTAAGCCATCCCGACGCGCAGAGCGCGTTGGGATGGCTGTGGTTTGCGCCTGGGTACAAACCCAGGGGCTGTTTATGGCGGGACTGCCAGCCATAAACAGGTAAATTCGCAGATACTTAACTGCCGGCGCTTGTCACACTTCTCACCTCGAAGCGTCCGTTTCCCTTTCCTTCGTTTTCACCAAGAGCGGGAGCGGAACCTTTCCACATTTTGGCCGTATTTTTGTTGAACGAGAAGTATTCGGCAGGGTATTTTTCTGAATACTTGTCGGCGTTTGCGCCTGTAAATTCGTAACCGCTGATGTATGATGTGCCGCCGGAGCCGGAACCTACCTCAGTTGTCTGGTTTTGGTTTGCATAGCCGCCATA
Organism: Spirochaetaceae bacterium; assembly: GCA_031284295.1. Taxonomy (GTDB): domain Bacteria; phylum Spirochaetota; class Spirochaetia; order Treponematales; family Breznakiellaceae; genus JAIRMY01. Next base: position 3,617 of record JAITAE010000277.1, on the reverse strand, counting down.
ATAACCGCCACCGCCGCCGCCGTTTCCCTCAAAAATTGTGCTTTTGCCGGTTTTGGAAGCGGCGTTCTGTCCTGTACCATCGACACGAAGGGCAGGGGAACTATTCAAAGGTTTCACGCCGGATACGCTTCTGGCTTTATTGCCTATGATGATTCCGAGCGTGCTATCGGACTCATAATCGCCGCCAGCGCCGCCCGGTATCGCGTACCACGGTTCGTAAGCCTGCTGCGAGCCGCCGCCGCCGCCGGCCGCCACCATTATACGTCTGCCGTTTATGCGGACATCGGTTGCGCCGCCGCCGCCCGCGCCGTCAGGATAAACATTGACTATTCCTATTCCGCCTGTGCCGCCCCCGTTAAAGCCTGCCGCTATGTAGCCTGTCCCGTGGTTGAGGTAACTGCCGCGGCCCTGCCCGCCCAGGTAGAATGTAAGTTTTTGATTTTCTTTCAGCCAGATTATGCCCTGCGTTTTTGCGCCGCGGCCGCCATACGATACGTAGACTCCGTTTGGCGAGTTTTTGGACTTTGTTACGACGTTACCACCCTGTGCGCCCCAAAGTGTAATTTGATAGTAGCCGTCAGCCGGTACCGTCCAATCGTACTTGCCGTCCTCACTGTTTATTCCCCTTGCCGTTACAATCAATGTATTGCCGTGTTCGTCTTTCTGTTCGGCACCGGAAACTTTCGGTGCGAAGGTAACATTGTCGGTAATTATCACAGGTTCGTACTCCTGACCGAATAATTTATAATCAAAATTCTGTGGAGGGAATACCACATCCTCTACAGTATATGAGCCCGGAACAAGTTTATCCGTATTCTCTTTGTAAATATTTTTTTTGCCGGTTTTTATAGCCTTTTCAAACACAAGTATTGCGGTACTCAGCGTTTCGGCAGCCTTGTCAACGCTCTCCTGCGCGTCCTTTATTGTTCCAAATTGAGATATGATATCCTCATCCGTACTTTGATAAATTTTCTCCGCCGCCTTTATAGCCTCGCCAAAAGTATTATATTCCGCCGTGCTTACAAATTTGAGGCCTTCATCAACCTGGTCTTCAGTCAGATCGCTTACAGATATCTTTATTTTTGCGGAGTAGGCGTCAATTATTTTGTTAAAAAGTGTTGTTCTGTCAACCAGCCTTTCGTCTGGAGCAAGTTGTTTTTTCCCCTGTTTTTTCGCGTTTTGAAAGACCTTAATCGCGGCGTCCAGCACGGACTTTGCGGTGTCAATTTCTGTCTGCACAGCCGATACATTATTTTTTACAGTTTCCGCTCCTTCGATGGCCTTGCTAAAAGTATCCAGTTCGGACTGTGTTACCCAGAGCATGGTATCAGGAACTTTTGTTCCGTCTTCGTCCACCAAAACGCCGGATTTCGCTGTGGCGGCCTCCAGTATTGAAGCTATAAGGCCGGTCTTGTCTACGGCATTCAGCCGTTTGATATGTATTGTCAATTTTGTATAATCGGTGACATTGAATTTTTCACCATAAAAGCCGTAAATTTCGGCGGCATTGAGCAGCGTATTTGGGGTGACGGGATCCGCCGTCCCCGGATGACTTGCCGCCCAGGAAGCTTCCAGTTCTTTTTGTTTTTCAGAACTGCCGGCCAGATACTTATCCGAATATGTATATTTGGTCCAGTCAATGACATAGCCGTCATTCAGTTCGCCGTTCAGTGTTAAAATATAGTTATTAAAACCGTCATAAGCAAAAGATTTTTCTATTGACGGATCCCATACGATAAAATCACGCAGATCAGCAGGCACAATCTCCACTGAAATGTCGCCTTCATACGTCCAGCTCTTTTCAGCAGAAACAAAAGTTATTGATTTAACCGTTTCCTGGCGTTTGCCTGACGCATCTACCCAGCCCATATCTACAGGGCTGTAATATACGGAGTTTCCGCTGTCATCAACACCGCTTACCTCAAGTTTGACATTACCGTTGCCTTTGTATTTTTCATCTATTGTGGTTTTTTCCGGCGGTGTTTCCTCATCGCGGTAAGTGAATATCACTTCAACCAGTTTATTGCCCGGAACGGCTCCATAATGAACTTTACCTGCGGTTTTATCGTAATATATAGCAATTTGATTTCTGTTGTATATAAGTGAAATATTACCTGCCGTTACAACCGGCGGGTCAATATCCAAAACTCCTTCTTCAGTGTTTTCGCATCCGGCAAATGATGTTATTACAAGGCATGCAATTAAAAAACTTGAGACATATTTCTGTTTCCCATAAATAAATCTCATGATTTTACTCCTGTAAAATAGCAAAAAAATAATTGAACTCATTAACGTGTCATACAACGCGTTCATCTCTGAGTTGCAGTATGAGTACACCGTGCATATATAAATAAATAAAACATACTCAAAATTTTTCAGTGATTAAGATGAAATTAATAATAAATCCCTAAAAAGGCAAAACTAGAATTACGGCAGACTGTTACAGAAGAAGTCTACAAAAATAATGTACGGGTTTGCTTGATTGTCGATCTGTATAATCTGTGGGCGTTTATAATAGAGTTGTTTGGAAACTTCAGTTTCCGGACAACTTCCATTAAAAAACGCAGTTTTGTCGAACCTGCGGTTCGCAGGCTTTTAGCCTGAAAAACTGCAAGACTGTGAGATAACCAACCGGGTTATCGAACAAGTCTAATGTAGCGTTTCAGGTGGCGGATTGCAAGGTAAGTATTTCAAAAAAAATCTTTTGGACTGATATTCAAAGCGTTGGCTATTTTTATAATAGTAAGCAGGGACGGCACTTTTTTCCCCTTCTCAATGCTGGCAAGAAAACTCTGGGACAAATCGGATTGCAACGATAATGTCATTTGTGAAAAACCCTTTTGGGTACGAATTTTTTTTATTTGGGCTATCACATAGTGTAATTGATCTGATACATCCATAATGTCAAGATACATATAAATGGCAGGGTGTTTCAATCTTCTATAGATATACAGTTGTTTTTGATTCCAAAACGAACGATGACGGATTTTCGCCCGAAGGGCTTTTTTCTCTTTGTCTCACCTCACGCTATCATAAATATCTTGCGGGGTTTTCTTCCGCGAAAGTCCGCACCGTCTTTTCTGTGGGGAGTGGTAAATTTTTATGATGCAAATTTTGGAAAAAGGTGATAGGATATAGGAGGGGATAGCAATTGTTGACGTGTCAATTTCATTGACAATGCGCATTCACATAAATCAGTGCTACCCTTAGGAAGCACTGATTAAATGGGGCGGCGAAATAACCGGCTGCGCCGGTTATTTCCGGAGTTTGCGCCGCAGCGCTACGCGCCGCTTACCGCAAACTCCAAGCATTATCTGGTCTGCCGAACGGCGCGAAGGCTTTAGCCTGCGGCTTGCTTGCCGCAAACTCCTGCCGGTGTTGGGTGGGTGGCGGATTTGGGGGGTAGCGGAAGACCCGCGTAGCGGGGCTGTAGCGAGGGGGGCGCGACAGGAAGGCCCCTGTATGCCGCGAGCGGCATGGAAAACAGCGCCCCCTTTTTAATGAGCCTCCGCGCGGCAAGCCGCGCGGTATCTTAAGCGTTGTATTAGTTTGAACGGAGGCTCGATCGGGTGCGGAAATTTATAATACCGTCTGGTTTAATACCAAATCTCTGTCGG
>JAITAE010000209.1 GCA_031284295.1 Spirochaetaceae bacterium | reverse complement strand
TCGTTCTGTAAGGAAATTTATAATACCGTCTGGTTTAATACCAAATCTCTGTCGGCGTTGCATTACCTGAGCCGCGGCAAGCCGCGGGGTATTAAACCAGATATTGCAGAATAAATCAGTGCCTCCCTAAAGATGTGTGTGGGTGAGGCGGCCTGGTCCCACGCCACAGCCTGCGGTCAGCCGCGAAAAACAAGTAGGCGCGAAGCCTCCTTAGATTGGTTTGCGTGGTGATACCGGCGGCATGGCATCATAGCCGTGTTACCATCAGGAAGGGGCGAGTTCCGGGTTATCTACTTCAATTTTATCAGACTGCCGGTAAGGCGCAAGACTTGAAGCTATTTTGACCGGCGCGTTTGAAGTATTAATCAGGTAGTGTATTTCAAATGGCTCAATATGGATGAATTGTCCTTGGGTAAGCGTATATTTTTCCTTATTGACGTATATGTCAACGGTTCCTTCTATGATATAGAAATTTTCCTCCATGACCTCATGGTAATGCGCGCGGAAGTCATTACCCGGCATAAATTGCACAATGGCGAAATTCATCCGGGGGCCTTGCATCAGATATTTAGGACCGTTATCCCCGAAACGATATTCCTTACTTTTTTCATCAATGATAAACATAATTTTCTCCTAAAATAGTGTCGATCTTGCGGGCCGCGCCGTGCGTCATAATCCGGGCGCACTCCACATATATTTTGTTATACCCTCATCGCTCAATTTTAACTGAGCGGCGTAAACTTTTCCCCATGTTTGATACGCGGCGGCGTACACTCCGTGATTTTCCGCGTTTGGCGTGAGTTCGCGCTCTATTTTGACAATCTTTCGGGCGCTTTCTTTTACATCTTTGAACAAGCCTATACCAAATCCGGCCATTATGGCCGCGCCCAGCGCCGTAGCTTCTTTTACCACCGGTATCCTAACCGGGAGTCCGAGTACGTCCGACAGTATCCGCGCCCAAAGTCCGCTCTTAGCGGCGCCGCCGGCAAAAACCACGCCGTCCGGCTTCCTGCCGATAGCCTGTTCCACAAGGTTTACATGGCCAAGCGTAACAAGCGCCGTGTTTTCCATGATTGCGCGGTAGAACGTGTACTTGTTGAATTTTCCCGCGTCAAGCTCAAAGTTGCTAAAGGTGGGCGCGGCGTGCCGCCACGCGATATAGTTCATAATATCGGAGAAGGCGCAGACCATACCGTGGCTGCCTGCCGGTATCTTTGCCGCCTCCCTGTCCATGATAGCGTAGGCGTCGCCGCGCTTTTCCTCATGGCAGAAGCCGTCACGGTACCATCGCATCACAAGGCCGGGATTAAAGGCAAGCGCCTCGTACTGCCATAGCGAGGGCAGCGCGTGGCAGTTTACCCGAATATCGCATTTGGGCGAGGGTTTACCTGAACCGGTATTGAATTCGTACTGCCAGAAACTACCGCCAAAGATTGCCGCCTCGTTGATGTCAACGACACCCACCCCTATCGTACCAAGTTGGCAGTCGCCGCCGCCCGCTACAAGAGGCGTACCTTCGGCAAGTCCGGTCTCGGCCGCGGCGTTTTTGGAAACCTTTGCTACCGGTACACCGCACTCAACCACATCGGGAAATATATCATCACGCAGCCCGCAACGTCTGGCAATACTCTTGTCCCAAACGCGGGTCTTGAAATTGAAAAGTCCTGTTGTAGAACCATTGCTCGGCTCCACGGCAAGTACGCCGGAAAGCCGATAGATAAGCCAGTCGTTAAACATTCCGATACGCGTGGTCTTTTTATATATCTCTGGTTCTTTATTTTTTACCCAAAGCAGCCTCGGCAGCGCGCCAAGGGCAAATGTCTGTCCGGATTCAAGATAGAGTTCCCGCTCAAGGCCGGGGTACCGGCGCTTGAGTTCTCCAACCTCGTCGCCACTGCGAGAATCGACATTGGCGCAAGCCCAGATTTCGTTACCGGCGGCATCGTACAGGACAATGCCTTCCCGCATACAGCTTGTTGAAATGGCGGCGATGGCTTCCCGTCTAATTCCGGTCTTTTCCAGAACTTCGTTTATGCAGGCGCATACCAGTTTCCAGTTTGCCGTCCAGTCGAAATCCATACTGCCCGGATAGCGCGGGTCCTCACGGTGAGTCCACTCCCGTTGTCCGCAGCCAAGCTGTGTCCCCGCGTCATCGAAAATCACGGCCCTGACGCTTCCCGTACCGGCGTCAAGCGCCATTAAATAGTTTGCCATTCAAACCTCCTCACCGTTTTCCGTCTCTATCAGCTTTTTACCGGTCTCTTCGTTGGTAATAATGGTATTGATGTACCCGTAGGACAGGCAGCCCTTTATCGCCGCCAGCTTTTCCATGCCGGCTGCCACCCCGATAACATTTGGCAGTGTCCTGATAATCGAAAGCGGCGTACTTACCAAACGATCCTCAAACAACGTGGCAAGCGTGTTCCCATCCATGTCGATATAATGGCAGAGAATATCCCCCACCGCTCCCTGCATCTTGAGCTGCAAAAAATCATTCTTGGACAACACCCCGGTTTTCAGTATCGTAGCCTCGTCGTTCATGCCGCCCACACCCAGTATCGTAAAAGATGCTAGGCCGATCATTTGAAAAATATCTTTTACCTGCGGCTCACCCCTGATAGCGTCCACCATCTCTTTTGACGACACGATAAGCGGGGCCGGTATCAGAAAGAGCCTCGCGTTAAAAACGTTTGACCGCACGTTCGGCAGGTAAATACTTACGCCGCCGGTCAGCGAGATGAATGAAATTGGTTTTTCCGCGATTTTGGCAAGGTTATTCAGCGTTTTTCCCGCTGTATCCCCGTAACCTATGTTGATGAAAGCGCCGGGGCTCATCCTGTTTGCTATATACATTGCCGCCGCTTCCGCGATTGCATCGTTGACGGCGGCTATTCCCAGTTCCGGCGCTGTCGGTATCACAAATGCGTCCTTTAGACCGTAGCGCTCCATCAACAGCTTTTCGATGTTCATCCTGCGGGCACTGTTTTCCCTCAGTTTGAACTGGACCAAACCCGTCGCGTTTGCTTTCTCCAAAAGCCGGATCACGCGCATACGGGAAATGCCCAATAGTACGGATATCTCTTGCTGGGTCTTTTTTCCCATAAAGTAGTACCACGCGGCTTTCGTCAAAAGTTCTTCTTCAAAGTCCATGCGCCCATTCCACCGAATGAACAATTATACAGATATTTCACTTTTGATTCAAACCGTTGCCGGAGCTTCGGGATGATTCGGCCCAAAACTTTTTAAAAGCACGAGCGGCTCTACCGGGCTGTTGTTGGTAATAACGATGCCTTTCCTGGCCGCGCTTTCCGATACGAAGTATTCGTCGGCGCTCTGCTGCCCAAAACGCAGCATACCGGGCGCCTCGCACCGGAACGCGCCGAATTTGCCGTATCCCTGTATGAATATCACCCCGTGCGCTACCGGTTCACTGAGCGTAACGCTTTTTCCCGGGTTCACGGAAAGCTCTTTCGCGCTGAAATACCCGTCGTTGGCGTACGAAATCCACTTTTCCTCGTAGTCCGGTTTTTTGGCTATAGTAACAGGCGGCCTGCCAAAACGTTTTTTGTAGTGCGGATCGGTGTTTTTTTCCCAGTCTAGCAGGCTGAAAATATAGTCGATGTCGTCCTTCTTGTCCGGCGGACATTCCCCGTTAAGGAAATCGCGGGAATAGGTAACGCCGGAAACGACGTTTTCGTGTACAGAGTTTACATCGCCGTTCCAGTTAAGCTCGTAGGTCATCACGGAACCGGGCGCGTGAATAACGCCGGCGGGTGAATACCAGCCTGTTCCCAGTTCTATGCGCCACGCGCGGGAAAGCTCGGTTATACGGTTATCTCCCTTGTTGTAATCACGCAGACGCTGTTTTACATCTTCCGGCTTCGTATCCGGGTCGTAACCAAAGTAGGTGGCATTGATTTCCCCGGTATGGCTGGCAAACTGACGGGGAAAATAGTAGCACTCCGGCTTGCCCAGCTTGCCTACACGGGCAGCAGCCTTCATGTCCAGGTGAAGATGGTGGAAAAGCGGCGTTTTTAGGTCGTAGAATTTTGAAAACACGGGAAAACCTGAGTACTTTTCCCACAGTTCCGTACCGATAAGCTCGGCGCCAAGTGTAGCAACCGCCTCTTTCAGACTGAATTTCTCATCACTGTCGTAGTCAATCGCAACGAAACTCAAGCCTTCCTCCGGTCCGGCAAGTGGTCCGTTCTGCGCTACATTGGTTGATGACATCCATCGCTCCTTGATTGAACCGCGTTCAAGCCCATAAGCAAAGTAATCATCCGGATGCAGTCTGAGCCGCCGTCCTTCGATGCCGAATGGCCGCGGTATGAATGTAGGGTTAAGACGGAAAATGCCTTCACCTTTGCACAGTGTTTTTTCGATAAGGTCTTTATTCACCATATTACCTCCATGATGAGTTTGTTTCTTTGAAATCAGTATATACCCATACTCTCCATATTGGCAAGAAAATAAAAAATGTATGACGATTGAACATTTGTATAATTTTCTTGCGCTATTAAAAAACAGGGTTTAGAATCTATAACGTATACAGGAGGAATAAGTATGCAAAAAAAGTATTTTTTCGCGGCTTCACTTATGGCGGCTTTTGTCTTGTTTGCTGTAAGTTGTCAGAAGTCTGAGCAAACACGTACCGTGTCCAGCGCCGGCGGCGCGGATATGCGTATTGTTATCGTTCCCAAGGTGGTACATCCTTGGTTTGACGATTTCGCAAACTATGCAAGGCTCCAGGCCGAGGAGCTTGGCAATCAAATCGGCAGAAAAATAACCATTGATTACAGGGCGCCAACGACGGCCGATGTCGCCGAACAGAACTCGATTATTCAGCAGGCGGCGGCAACCAAGCCTACGGG
>JAITAE010000201.1 GCA_031284295.1 Spirochaetaceae bacterium | reverse complement strand
CTTAAGCTGGCATAATATATAATTGGAGGTGTCTGGAGGTCAGTCGTGTGCTCTAGAGAAGCTACTCGTAAGCACGAGTGCCGCTACTCGTAAGCACGAGTAGCGCTTCTCACAATCACGAGTAGCGCTTCTCAAAATCACGAGTGGCGCATCTCGGAAGGACGAGTACCGCTACTCGTCCGCACGAGTGCCGCTACTCGTCAGCACGAGTGCCGCTACTCGTAAACCCGAGTAGCGCTTCTCGTAACCACGCGTAGCGCTTCTCGCACGTACGAGTGCCGCTACTCGTAAACACGAGTGGCGCTACTCGTAAACACGAGTGCCGCTACTCGCAAGTACGAGTGCCGCTACTCGTAAGCACGAGTAGCGCTTCTCTCAATCACGAGTACCGCTACTCGTAAACACGAGTAGCGCATCTCGCAAACACGAGTAGCGCTACTCGCAAGTACGAGTGCCGCTACTCGCAAGCACGAGTGCCGCATCTCGCCGTCATGAGTAGCCCACCCAACACCGGCAGGAGTTTGCGGCAAGCAAGCTCGTTTCCCTTCCTTATAGGGTTAAGCAGGCGGTAAAACGTCAGGCAAAACAGCTTGACGCTGTTTTGTGAAGCAAACTCCAGCCGGTGTTGGTGGAGCTGGAAGTAGGGGGGTAGGGCGCAACGAAGTGCGGGCGTAGGGGGGACGGACAGTAATGGCGGCTATATGCCGGAAACGGTGTGGAAAACCGTCCCCCCTTTGTATTAAAGAATCAATGACGACCTGGGGAACAGCGAGGGCGGCAACGAATCTACCGGCGTATTTAAAAGCGGCCTGGGATGCCCCCGTTGGGGGACTGTTGACTTGCAGCGGTTTATGGTAAATTATGAATGTAAGGATTTGATATGAAAAAGGGTCGCGAAATAACTGGAACAGGTAGACTAACCGTAAGACTGACGGAATTCGAAACGGAACAAATAGCGGCGCGGGACGCGGCGCTGTGCCCGAAATTTGAATTCCATATCCGCAGCGAAGTCCGGGCGGAACACGGCCTTGACAAGGACCTTTTCACGCTTACCGGCAACGTGATACTCGCGGATTTTCGTGAAGTGCGTGAGCTTGCCGCCAAACTCAACTCCAAACATGATCTGAAAAAGCACCCCGAAAAGGCCGTCAGCGCCGGTAAATTGAACGCGATGGGCCTTATCGACGAGATACTGCACCACATGGTGGGGCTGTACCGCCGCCAGACGCAGCCGGATCTGCTTGAAAATGTCCTGCTGCGGTTACAAAACGCTTTTGGGCAGGCAAAGACGGCGTTTTTGCTGGAAACCTTTTGTACGGAGTTCCCGCCCCACGCGGTCTATGCCGGTGAAAGCAGCGTGGCGGAATACCTGAAGGGCGGCGAGGGGGGCTTGAGCCACCGGTCAATGGCGCTTGAAGAACTGTTGTTGCTGGCTATAGCGAACCTGAACCCCGCGTTTAAGCCGTTCCTGTTCCTGTTTGACGACGCCGCGCTGGAGGCAAAAACGATTTACAACAAGGCGATGGACGAACTTCGCGCCTACCTTGCCGAATGCCCGCCCGCTGGGCCGGACGGCCAAAACCTTTGGGACCTGCTGCGCGCGCCCGCCCTTGCCTGCCCCGATTCGCTTGAGGATCAGTTGAAATGGATGCGGGAGCGCTGGGGGCTTTTGCTTTCAGACTTTTTGGCGCGACTCCTTACCGGCCTTGACGTGATAAGCGAGGAAGAAAAGCCGCACTGGAACGGCGCGCCCGGCCCTACCGAGGCGTACAATTACGGCTATCTGCAGAACGAGTACGAAAAGTTCAGCCAGGATTTGGAATGGATGCCGCGTACCGTGCTTATGGCGAAAAGCGCGCTGGTTTGGCTCTGGCAGCTAAGCCAAAAGTATGAACGCGCAATACAAAAGCTGGATGAGATCCCCGACGAGGAGCTTGACGAGCTTGCCCGCCGGGGCTTTACCGGTCTTTGGCTCATAGGACTTTGGGAACGCAGCTCCGCCTCGCGCATGATAAAGCAGTGGAAGGGTAACCCGGAAGCGGCGGCGAGCGCCTACAGTCTGTACGACTACGACATAGCCTCTGAACTGGGCGGCTGGGGAGCGCTCTGCAACCTGCGGGACCGCTGTATGCGGCGCGGTATCAGGCTTGGAAGCGACATGGTGCCGAATCATACCGGTATAGACTCAAAATGGATAATAGAGAATCCCGATCGTTTTCTTCAGCTTGACAATCCCCCATATCCCCAATACTCGTACAACAGCGGCAACCTTTCAAACCACCCGGACATCGTTGTTCAGATTGAGGATCACTACTACGACAACTCGGACTGCGCGGTGGTCTTTCATCATTATGACAGGCGGACGGGACGCCGCCGTTACATATACCACGGGAACGACGGAACTTCCATGCCGTGGAACGACACGGCTCAGATAGACTTTCTGAATCCCGAGGCGCGTGAAGCGGTAATAGGCACGATAATCGGCGTATGCAAGCAGTTTTCGATAGTGCGCTTCGATGCGGCTATGACGCTGGCAAAGCGCCACATTCAACGGCTCTGGTACCCGGAGCCGGGGCATGGCGGGGACATCGCAAGCCGCGCCGAACACGCGATTTCAATGGAAGAATTCAACCGCCGTATTCCAAACGAATTCTGGCGGGAAGTTGTTGACCGTTGCGCCGCCGAAGCGCCGAACACGCTGCTCTTGGCGGAAGCCTTCTGGATGATGGAAGGCTACTTTGTCCGCACGCTGGGGATGCACCGCGTTTACAACTCCGCTTTTATGAATATGCTCAAGAAAGAAGAAAACCAAAAGTACCGCGATACGATAAAAAACACGCTCGCGTTTGAACCTGAAATCCTGAAACGCTTTGTAAACTTTATGAACAACCCGGACGAGGAAACCGCGGTCGCGCAGTTCGGCAAGGACGACAAGTACTTTGGGATATGCACGCTGATGATCACGATGCCGGGGCTGCCGATGTTCGGGCACGGCCAGATTGAGGGTTACGAGGAAAAGTACGGTATGGAGTACCGCAGGGCCTACCGTGACGAAAAACCGGACGGCGGCCTTATCGAAAGGCATGAACGCGAAATTTTTCCACTGATGAAACGGCGTATGCTGTTTTCCGGCAGCGTCAATTTTTGCCTGTTTGACCTGTGGCAGGACGGTCATGTAAACGAGAATGTCTTTGCCTATACAAACCGTGTTGATATGGACAGGGCGCTGATACTATATAACAATTCGTATTACGAGGCGGCGGGCTGGATAAACTCAGGCTGCGTGGATATACCGCAAAAAGACGGCGAGAGCCGGCGGCAGGACGGCGTAGCGCAGGCGCTGCTGTTGCACGATGATACGCATTATTTTACGCTTCTCCGCGAGATGCGCCGCGGGCAATGGTTTATCCGTTCAAGCAAGGATTTATTTGAGAGGGGACTTTTTGTACACCTGTCCGGTTACGAGGCTCAGGTTTATTTGGACATATACGAGGTGGAGGACGGCGATTTTTCGACATGGGCGCGCCTTCACTCTAAATTAAACGGGGCGGGAATGAGAGACCCCAAGGAGGCTTTGGAAGATATGTTGTTGGATGAGATTTTTGGACCTTTCTGTGATTTGTTCAGGGTTGAAAGGATTGAGGATGCGCGGAAAGTTTTTTCAGGCGAATCTGAAGCGCCGGACGCGGAGACTGTCCGGGCGCTTGAAAGATTCCTTGCATCCGCAAAAGAATTCCGCAAAGACGCGGCCAACGATCCGTTTGCCGGCGATAAACAGATCAACGCCGCCGTAGATGTAAAAACCGTGGTGAAGGACTGGGAAAAAACGCTGTCTTCTTACGCCGCGTCATTCAAGGCTGCGGCGGCGCTTGCCGGGGAAAACAGCTTTGCCGGCGGTTTGCGGAGCGGTCTTGTGAACGGACTACAGCTTAACGCATTTGTCTACGGCTACAGTGTGCTTGGCTTATGTTCGTCCATAGTTGGGAAGAACGCCAATGGCGCGGAGACCGTAACCCTGTTCGAGTTCTGGCATTTTGACCGGAAGATGCGCGAATGTTTTGAAGCCTTAGGCATAGACGGCGCGGCGGCGTACCGCTTTATCGAGATCGCAAAGGCCTTTACCCGCCGCCTCGTCTACGGTAATACGGGGACGAAAGCCGTGTGGTCTAAATCCGGCGTCACGACCGCTCTTTCCATACTGCAAAACATACGCAACTCTGAAGACTTCCGCCGTCTGCTCGGCGTAAACGAGTGGGAAGGCGTTGACTGGTTCAACAAGGAAGCCTTCGAGGAGGCTCTATTCTACACGGCGGTAATCGCGGCGGCCTATACGGATATAGACACGATTTCCGCATTCGTAACTAAACTTTCCGAGGCAGAGTTAAAGTCCGCCTACAAACTGCCGGAACTTATCAAGGCGCTGGGCGGCAAAGGCCCGGCTCAAAAAGCCGCCGCAGGCAAACCCGCAGACGCTAAGCCCGCCACAGCCAAGCCTAGCGATGCCAAGTCCGCCGTCGCCAAGCCCGCAAAATCCAAGCCCATCGCTGCCAAGTCCGCGGACGCCAAGCCTACCGCAGCCAAGCCCGCCGCCGAAAAGAAGGCCGCGCCAAAAGCGTCTTCCGAAAAGAAGGCGGCGTCAAAGAAAAGAAGTTAGGCGGCGGATGAAAAATCGGCAGCCCGGCAGCATACACATGGAACTGTGGATTTTTGAAAATATTGTTTGCAATGGCTATTTTGCGTAAGTTGTTCTACGATAGAACAGCGTGAAAAACGGTATGGATACGCGCCGCGAAAAAACTCCGTGCCCGTACTATAAACGTTGTGGCGGCTGCCCGCTGCAAGGCATTGATTACGAGGATCAACTGCTGCAAAAAAAGGAATTTTTGGAGCAGGCATTTTTCCGTGCAGGTATTTCTTCCATACCGGACATTAAGGTGATTCCGTCCAGCCCCTATGAGTACCGTAACCGCGTCCAGATGCACCGTGTGCCGCGGGGAACGGAATCTGAAATTCCGGACGGAAAATCGCGTATTCGTCCCCTTAATCTTGAACAAGAAGCGGAAGCGTCCTGTGGTTTTATGACACGGAGCGGCGGTAAAAGCGCCGCGGAAATTATACCTGTAAAAGACTGTGTCATAGCTGATCCTTCGATAAGGCAGGCGCTAAAGACCTTCACTATCACTCCTCCCATTGACAGGGACCGGTTCTCAGTGTACGGCAGAGATTCCCTGTTGTTGGTGGAAGGCCAGAATTCCTTCGGCACCACGCATATTCATCAAAAGGACATAAGGATAGACGCCGGCGTCTTTTTTCAGAGCAATGGGGCGTTGCTGGAACTGTTGATAGACGAACTGCTCGACATAGCGCAGACGGCAAACAGCCGGCTTCCGGCAGCCGATTTTTACTGCGGCGTTGGAACCTTTGCCGTACACTTAGCGAATATATTTGAACGCATGGATCTGCTCGAGGCAAACAAAACGGCCTTGAATCTTGCCCGAGGGAATGTGCGCTTAAAACACGCCCGCTTCTTTGGCCAACGCGATACCGTATGGGCGATGAACGCTGGAAAAACCGTCCGCTCACCTTACGGTTTTGCGGTTGTTGATCCAAGCCGTCAGGGCTTGAGCGAGGCTATGTGCCGCTTTCTCCGCGACAACTGCGAACTCCTATGCTATGTTTCCTGCAATCCTTTTACACTCACCCGCGACGCCGCACTGCTGCTTGCCCCCCAAAAAACAGGAGGCTTGAGACTCGAATCGTTGTCTTTTTACGATTTTTACCCGCAGACAAAGCACATCGAAGCGCTGGCTGTTTTCAGCGCGGCTCGCGGAAGCAAGACCTCAAACCGCCGTGCGGTTTGAGGTAATTTCCCCGGCGGAGAAAGCTTCCGCTTCGGTCTTTCCGTCCGGAATGATGAGGAGGCCGCCTTCGGCATTTATTCCGGCAAGTGTTCCCTCTACGGCCCGGGGCGCGGCGGCGCTACCGGCAGTAAACCGGACCGTGCGCCCCTTCATATATAGCCGTTTTTCAAATTCCTCATGCCAGGCCCCGTCAAAAGCGGGCGAAAGCGCGTCAAACAGCGAAGACAGGGTCTTTTCCAGGATTAGCGGTATTCTGTACGGCGCTTCCGCATAGGCCATCGCGGCAGCTCTGTCCAGGGCCGCCAGCGCTGATGCGATGGACACCGCGTTCGGCGCTTCCGTCCGGGCCGCCCCGTCAAAATCCTCCGCAACATTCACGCCGATCCCTAGCAGCACAGCGCTTCCGTCCGATTCCGCAATCAGCCCCGCGCACTTTTTATCCCCCAACATAACATCGTTGGGCCATTTTACGGAGATGCCCGGCATCAAAACCGGCTCCAGTTCCTCAATCGTGCGCGCAACGGCAATACCGGAACGCAACGTAATCGCAGCCGGTACGGATGAAAAACGGGTATAGCGCAGTATCAGTGTAAAGGTAAGGTTTTTGCCGGCGGAGGCCACCCAGGACCGCGAGGAAAAGCGTCCGCGCCCATTTGTTTGCATATCGGCCACCACAAGCGTCCCGTGCGGCGCTTCCCTCACCAGACGCCGCGCCTCGTCCATCGTGCTGGTACATGAATCAAAGTGGTAAACCGCCCCTCCAAACGGGTTTTTAATGTCAGGCAGCTTCAAAATCTATTTTTTTCGCTTGAATCTTATCGAACAGCAGTCATCGCCGCGCGCTATTGTCTTTGGCAGGTCCAGTTCACAGCCAAAAACCTCCGCAATTCCACGGTCACCACACATTGCAAAGTCGCACATCGCGCTTATATCGCTGTCGCTGCAACCCTGCATCTGCCACGCATTCACCAGGGGACAGTAGTGAAAATCGACATCAAAGTTATTGTCCGTGCAGCGTAAAAATTTCATCTCAAAAATCATCCTTCCGGGAAATCTAAACAACTTTCGCTTCAGGATTTTGAGACTCGAAGATGAACCTTTATCCGCGGCTTGTCCGCCGTGGTACAGGCCGCAACGCCTTATTGCCCGTGACGCGAACTTCTCGCCATCCAGACCGGTTTTCCTGGCCTCGTCAAGCAAAAAGTACATCCACAACGCGCGGTGTTCGAAGAATTTCCTCAACGCGCATATCAGCGACGACCTGTTTTTAGGTATATTTTTTATATTGCTCATCGCTTCCTCCATCTTTAATTCAGTCTAAACGACAGTCCGATTTCACGCAAGGGGCCGCCCCGTCAGCGTATTAAACCCCACCGCGAATGAGCG